>JAWONR010000176.1:0-22502 GCA_033865115.1 Candidatus Persebacter sydneyensis
GCGATTATGCACCTCTTCAGCGCGATTATACACAAATCAATTATGCAATGATGCGCCAAAAATACGATTATTGCCATGATGCGAATGGTTGTGATATTTCGGTGTCAGGGAACCGCTTCCGCGGCGGGCATATACCGCCGTCATCGTGCTACAATGGGGGCATGGACATGTCATATTCATCTTTGTTGTCGCAGGCTTTGGCGCGGCGTGAATTGTCGCCCGAAGAAATGACGGCGGCATTCAACGGGATTTTGCGCGGTGAGTGGACACCGGCGCAAATCGCCGGCTTTTTAATCGCCATGAAAGTTAAGGGCGAAACTCCAAACGAACTCGCGGCGGCGGCAAAAACCATGCGCGATATGGCACAAGCCGTTCCGCTCAATGATGACTCCGCCATAGACACCTGCGGCACCGGCGGAGACGGCGGCGGCATATTTAATGTTTCCACCGCCGCCGCAATTGTCGCCGCCGCCGCCGGCGCAAAAGTCGCCAAACACGGTAATCGCGCCATGTCCGGTGCCAGCGGCAGTGCTGATGTGCTCGCCGAGTTGGGCGTGCCTTTGGATTTGTCGCCAGCAGAAATTGCCGAACGCATTCAACGCGATAATTTTGGTTTTATGTTCGCGCCGAATCATCATCCCGCCGTCCGTTTTGCCGTTCCGGTCAGAAAAGAACTCGGCGTGCGCACCATGTTTAATCTGCTGGGACCAATGGCAAGTCCCGCCGGTGTGCGAAGACAAGTTGTCGGTGTTTTTGATTCACAACTCCTCGTACCGTATTTGGAAACTCTCGCCGCCGCCGGCGCATTACGCGCCATGACCGTTCACGGCGGCGGACTGGACGAAATTACCATCGCCGGCGAAACCGACATCGCCGAACTTAAAGAAGGCGCACTCACCCGCCGCACCATTACCCCCGAAGATGCGGGTTTGCAATTCGCCGAGTTGGATTCTTTGCGAGTTTCTTCCGCGGCGGAATCGGCGGCACTCATCCGCCGTGTGTTGGACGGCGAAAAAGGCGCCGCGCGTGATATGACAATTCTCAACACCGCCGCCGCATTAATAGTCGCCGACATCGCCGAAGACTTTGCAGACGGCGCGGCACAAGCGGCAAAAGCCATTGACTCGGGCGCGGCAAAAGACAAACTGGCCGCCGCCGCTTCATAAAACCCTCCGTGGCGGCGGACTTTCTCCAAAAAATCCTCGCCGATACGCGCGAAGATGTCCAACGCCGCAAAAACTCTTTTAACAATATTGAAAAACGCGCCGCCCAATCACCGCCGCCGCGTGACTTTACCGCCGCACTGTCCAATGCCGCCGCCAACGGGCGTTTTCCCGTCATCGCCGAAATCAAACACAAAAGTCCCAGTCGCGGCGTTTTGTGTGCCGAGTTCAATCCCGCCGCACTCGCCGCCGATTATGCAGAGGGCGGCGCGGCATGTTTGTCGGTGCTGACTAATGTTCCGTATTTTGGCGGCGATGATGAACACTTGACACAGGCAAAAAACGCCTGCGAGTTGCCGGTGTTGCGCAAGGATTTTATGGTGGAAGAATGGCAAATTTATGAATCACGGGCGAACGGCGCGGATGCGATTTTGTTAATCGCCGCCGCTTTGTCCGATGATGAAATGCGCGCCATGTCCGTCATCGCCGCCGATTTGGGAATGACGGTATTGACCGAAGCGCATGATGGAAGTGAATTGGAAAGAACACTGACAATAGACGGCGCGCTCATCGGCATTAACAATCGTAACTTGTCCAATTTCAATGTATCGTTGCAAACTTGTGAAGAGTTGCTGCCAAAAGCCGCCGGACGTTTGACGGTCGCCGAAAGCGGCATTGAAACCGCCGCCGATGTCAAACGACTCTCCGCCGCCGGCGCGCGCGCGTTTTTAATCGGTGAGACATTAATGCGCGCGTCAACTCCCGCCGCCGCTTTGCGTGAATTGTTTGACGGCGGAGATTAAACGGCGTTTTTGTCTTCGTTTTTATCGCGCGGGAGCAGGGCAAAAACGACTTTTTGCGGCGCGTTGTGTTCCAATATAATGCGATAACCCAACACTTCGGCTTCCTGCGACAACTGATATAACGCAACGCCAAAACCGCCGGCGGACGCCACCGGACGCATAAATAAATTTTTCGCAGTGTCGGCGTCAATCGGTTCGCCGTCGTCTTCCACACGCAAAGACGCGCCGTTGTCATCAGTGGAAAGTTCAACATGAATGTTTTTTGGAGGTGTTTGTTTTTGAGCGGCGTTTTCCAGGAAATTATCCAATGCGCGGTCAAACAACGCAGACGGCACAATTGCCGCGCCGCCTTCGCCGACAAACACCGCCGCCGTTTGCATGTGACGCGAACGGGCTTCCTGCCACCACGAAGACGCCGGCATGGCAGCGGCGTCTGTTTCAGGCGCGTTGCGAAGTTTGGCAAGTGCGGTTTCCAAACGCCCGCGCAAAATCGGCAACTGCCGCCGCGCCAATGCATCGTCTTTTGTCGCCGCCAACGCCGACAATACATGCAAAATATTCTTAATGTCATGGGTAATGCGAGCCCCCGCCTGATGAGTCGCGTGTAATAGGTTTTGCGCGCGTTGTTCTTCCTCCCTTCGCTTGCTTAAATAATATTCACCGACAATCCGACACAACAAATAATAACTAAACCATGTCCAGGGAGACGCAAACCGGCGGCGGTAAAATGTCGCCGTCAAAGGCGGACATGCAATTGGCATCCGATATTTGCCTCCGCCGGTTTTTTTCGGAGGACGGGAGTCGGTGCGCCATTCAATGCCTTCCAATCCCGGCAAATCCGCCGCTAATTTATGAAATGCGGCGTCTAAAAAATCATCGGCGTTTTTTTCTTGTTCGGCGACTGAGGAAATCTCGCCTATCCATTTGTCCAGCGGGACATCCAGCGCAAACGCCTGAGACACCGAATAAAACCCGCCGCCGCCGCGCACCAACGGAGACGCCAAAACACTCACTGCCGCCAACGCCGCGCCAAAACCCGTCAACACCACCAACACCGCCTGCCGATAATCACCAAAATGCACCGCCGCCAAACGGACTGACAATATAAACACCAAAAACAACAATGACAACAGCGCGACAATCAACGGGTCCGCCGCCGCCCGCCGCCGTCCGGCAAAAAACGCCGAAATAACCGCAAACGCCAACGCCAACGCCGCCAACGGCGCGGTATGTTGAGTCGGCAACTTCCCGCGGTAATCAATCACCAACAACACCGTTTGCAGACACAACACCGCGCCGACAAGACGCGCCCACCGCAATCTCGGTGAATCGGCAAACAACGCCTCCGATACATACATCCCCGCCAATAAACATATCGCGGGAGCCGGAAACCACGACGATGTCGCCGTCAAAACCACGGCGGCGATAAAAGTACGGCCTTTTTGTTTGTCGGCTCGCGATAACAAACAAATCCCCGCCGCCGCGCCGGCGAGTACGTTTGGCGCGTCCGGCAAAGTGATGGCGGCGACCAAAAACGGCGGTAAGGCTCCCAATAAGTGAATCATCATCCCGCCCTATAATACGCGCACACCGGGCGCGGCGCGCGCGACGACTAAATTAAACACCGCGGCGGCGCCCGCTTGTTTTAACGCCCGTGCGGCTTCGTTCATAGTCACTCCGCTGCTCATGACATCGTCCACCAATAACAATGTTTTGCCGCGCACGGCGGGAGAGGCTAAAAAAGCCCCCCGAATGTTGCGGCGGCGCGCCGCGATATCGGGCATTCGTGATTGTGGGAGAGTATTAACCACCCGTGACAGCAATTCATTGCGCAGAGGCGGCGCGGGTTTTGGGATGGCGCGGGCGAGTTCGCGTGCCTGGTTGAAGCCTCGCCACTGCTCGCGGGCGAAAAACAACGGCACCGGAATCATCATGTCGGCGGCGGGGGCGCGCATAAATCCCGCCAACAATTGCGTCATTTGCCACTTTCCATGAAACTTGAAATCGCGCACCAATGCCGACAACGGCGGTCCGTAAGTCAGCGCCGCCCAAGTGCCGTCATATGCCGGCGGCGATTTGAGACACGCGCCGCAAACACCGCTGGCGGGAACCCCGCACCGCGGACAACGCGATTCCGCCGACAATTTGGCGACATCGTGGCGACAGTCGGCGCACAGTGCGGTTCGGCAAAACGCCCGGCATAACAGGCATTGCGCGGCAAAAACTAACTGCACGACTCATCACTGCGGGCGCAATATTGTTGTGTTGTCGGCTCCATTTATCACTCCGTCCACCGCCCAATTGTGCGGCGCGGTAATATTTTACTCCGACTTACGGCGTGACAAAACGCAACAAGCCAGAGAAAAATTATGCCTCCGGTGGTATATTCGCGCCCGCGCGCGCATACAATTACGCTTGTCGCTCCTTTTTTACTTTTTATTAACCGCTTTTTATCCGTCGCCAATGTTTAAACAATATTCCGCAATATTAGCACTGACGGCAACCAATGGGTTGTTGCAATTCGGGCATGGCGCGCTGGCGTCGCTGATGATACAACAAAGCGGCAGGCTGGATTTTTCCGATGCGGCGTCCGGTTTTTTGGTGTCGGCGACTTATGTCGGCTTTTTGGCGAGCAATATTATGCTGCGGCGGTTGTTGCCGCGGGTGTCGTTTATTCGGGCTTTTGCCGTGTGTGCGGCGATAGTGTCGGCGCTGACTTTGTTGATGCCGATATTGTCATCCGAATATGCGTGGATTGCCCTGCGTGTTTTTTACGGCATGTTTTTTTGCACCTGCGTGGTCGTGATGGACGGCTGGTTAAACAGCAACGCCACCCCTGAAACCCGCAGCAAACTGTTGGGCGTGTTTATGACGGCGGGTTATTTGTCTTACGGCGCCGGACAATATGTGTTGATTATCGGCGAGAGCCAGCCGGTGCATGCGTTTATCGTGGCGGGAATGATGTTGGCGCTTTGCATGGTGCCGATGTGTCTCACTCGTCTGCCCGAGCCGCAGGCGCCGCCGCGTGAAGAAAGCTCCATGCGCTGGCGAGACGCTTACGCCATCGCGCCGGTGGCGTTTTTGGGACAGTTTGCTTTTGGCATGTTCACCGGCGCCACATTCTTATTCATTCGTTATTTGGAATATTTGGGCATTTCATCCGCCGCCCAATCCACTTTGGCGGCGATGTTTTTTGGCTTTGGTTTTGCCATGCAGATTCCGGTCGGCTGGTTTTCAGACCGTGCGCGTGACCGGCGCGATGTCATCATTATTGTTTCGGGCGTTTCCGCCATTTGTGCGGTGATGTTGGGACTGGGTGATTTTTTGCCTTATATATTGTTGGCGATATTCATCGTTTTATTGGGCGCATTGTCGAGCACCTTGTTCGCCTTAAACATTGCCTACGGACAGGACTTTGTCGCCCATGACAAATCGGCGGTATATGCCGGCATGCTCATGCGCATTTACGCCGTGGGCGGATTGTTGGGACCGCCATTGGCGGGATTTTTAATGGATGCGATTTCTCCCAACATGTTGTTTTGGTTTTGTGCGGTGATGATGGGCGGCACGACATTAATGACGGCGACCAATCGTTTGATGCCGCGTTATCGTCCGGCGAAGACGGAACAGTTCCGTCCGTTGTCGGCGTTGTCGGCGGCGGAGACGGTTGCGGAAGACATGGTGTATTCCGAAACCGACATTGGTCCCGAGATGCCCGAAGAAGCGCCGGTGGAATCGCCGGTTTCCGCCGAAATTGGACCGGACGTACCGGAAGACATCCCCGACGAGTCGGCTTCACAGGCGGAGTTTGGACCTGAGCCGCCGCCGGAGGATTTGGCGGACGAGGCGCAAAACGCTACAATTCCGAAAATGGACGGCGATAAATCATGAGTGCCATCGGCAAAGACGACATCGCACGTCTGGCGCAACTGGCGCGGTTGGAAGTATCATCACAAGAGACACCGGCGGCGGTGGAAGCGATGAATGATATTTTGGCGATGATGGCGCAGTTGCAAAACGCCGATGTCGGCGGCGAAGACGACATGGCACACGCACAATTTTTAGGCAACACACTGCGCCTGCGCGATGATGACGGCAAGGAGGGTTATTCCCGCGAAACACTCATGGCGGGCGCGCCGCAAACGGCGGACGGCTGTTTAATCGTGCCAAAAGTCATAGAATGAGCGATTTACATCTGGTCGGCGCGCGGCGGTTGGCGGCTATGTGCGCCGCCAAAGAAGTTTCCGCCGCCGAAGTGTTCGCACACTTTCGCAAACGGGCGCAAAACGCCAAACAACTTAATGCGCTTGTCCGCATAGCCGATTCATGCGACACCGTGAGCGAAGGCGCGTTATCCGGTGTGCCGGCGGTTCACAAAGATATTTTCTGCCAAAAAGGCGAGAGTGGATTGTGCGCTTCACGTATTCTTTCCAATTATGAATCACCGTTTGACGCGGCGGTGATAGAACGCGCACAAAACGCCGGCATGACTTTTTTGGGACGCGCCAACATGGACGAGTTTGCGATGGGTTCATCGGGGGAGCACTCCATGCATGGCGCGACAAAAAACCCGTGGGATGAAACTCGTTCACCCGGCGGCAGTTCCAGCGGTTCAGCGGCGGCGGTTGCGGCGCGTCTTTCGCCGATTGCGACCGGCACCGACACCGGAGGTTCCATTCGTCAACCGGCGGCGTTTTGCGGTGTTACCGGCATAAAACCGACTTACGGACGTATTTCTCGCTGGGGCATGGTGGCGTTTGCCTCCAGTTTTGACCAAGCCGGCGTCATTGCCGTTTCCGCCGAAGATTGCGCGTTGGGATTAAACGCCTTTTGCGGATTTGATGAACGTGATTCCACTTCTTTGCAGTTGCCGTCCGAAGATTTGTCGGCGGCGTTGGAAAGCTCCATAGACGGCATGACCATCGGCGTGCCGAAAGAATTTTTTGGAGAAGGATTGGATGAACAAACCGGCGCGCGCACCATGGAGGCGCTTGATGAATTACAAAAAGCGGGTGCGAAGTTAAAAGAGATTACACTGCCTTCTTTTGAGTTTGCGATTCCCGCCTATTATGTTTTGACTTGTGCGGAGGCGTCATCCAACTTGTCTCGTTTTGACGGCGTGCGTTACGGCGAACGCGCCAAAGATGAAAAAGACCTGCGCGGCATGATGGCGCGCACCCGGACTCTCGGATTTGGTGAAGAAGTTAAGCGGCGGATTTTGGCGGGCACTTATGTCTTGTCGGCGGGATATTATGACGCCTATTATCGCCGCGCCGCCAAAGTGCGCCGTCTTATCGCCAATGATTTCACCGCGGCGTTTGCAGAGTGTGACATTATCGCCGGACCCACCGCGCCGGGACCGGCGTTTGGATTAAACGCTTTTGACACTGCGGACGCAACGGCGATGTATCAGCAGGATTTGTACACCGTGCCGCCGAGTTTGGCGGGTTTGCCGGCGATGTCCGCGCCGTGCGGTTTTGTTGATGGATTGCCGGTCGGTTTGCATTTAACCGCGCCGTCTCTTGCCGAGTCACGGTTGTTACAAGTCGCACATCAATATCAATTACGCACTGATTTTCACCGGCAAACGCCGAAGACGGCGGCATGAGCTGGGAAACCGTCATTGGGTTGGAGATTCACATTCAACTGGCGACCAAAAGCAAAATATTTTCGCCGGCAAAAGCGGCATATTGCGAATCGCCCAATCAGCAAGTGCGTGAAGTTGATTTTGGAATGCCGGGTGCGTTGCCGGTTCTGAATCGCGCCGCCGTGGATTACGCCCTGCGTTTGGGAGTTGCCATGGGATGTGACATCGCGCCGTTGTCGGAATTCGCGCGTAAAAATTATTTCTATCCCGATTTGCCGAAAGGATATCAAATCAGTCAGTTTGAATATCCGTTGTTAATCGGCGGCAAGATGACAATTGACACCGCGGACGGCGAAAAAATTGTCGGCATCACCCGCGCGCATTTGGAAGAAGACGCCGGCAAACTGTTGCACGATGTTGGAATTGGCTCCGGAGTGGATTTAAATCGCGCCGGCGTCCCTCTGTTGGAAGTGGTGTCGGAACCCGACATGTGCAGTCCCGAGGAGGCGTCTGCTTACGGCAAAGTCATGCGTCATTTGGTGTGTTGGTTGGATATTTGCGACGGCAACATGCAAGAAGGTTCTTTTCGCATGGACGCGAATATTTCATTGCGCCGTCCCGGCGAGCCGTTGGGTTCGCGGTGTGAGATTAAAAACCTCAATTCTTTCCGCTTTTTGGAACAGGCGTTGAATTATGAAATCGCCCGCCAGCGGGAAGTGTTGGAGTCGGGCGGCAAAGTCGCACAAGAAACGCGGTTGTTTGATTCTCATCGCGGCGAAACCCGCGCCATGCGCGACAAAGAAGACGCACATGATTATCGTTATTTCCCCGACCCTGATTTGCCGCCGTTGTCAGTTTCGGAAGAATGGATTACACAAACCCGCGCCGACATGCCGGAACTGCCGCATGTCCGCCGCGCGCGTTTTATGAATGAACTCGGTTTGTCCGCTTATGACGCCGGCATACTGACTTCCGCGCGAGACTTGGCGGAATATTTCGAATCCACACTCGCCGAAATGCCGTCCGACAAAAACGCCGCGAAAACATGCGCGAATTGGATTTGCGGTGAATTTTCCGCCTTACTTAACAAAAACCGAATGTCCGCCGCTGATTGTCCGGTGTCGCCCGCGCGACTTGCCGTGTTGTTGCAACGGCTTGTTGAAGGCGCGGTGTCGGCGGCGGCGGCAAAAATCGTGTTGGAAAAAATGTGGGACGGCGAAGACGTTGATGAAGTCATTCAACGCGAAGGACTCGCGCAAATCAGTGATGAAACGGCGTTGGAAAAAATCGCCGATGATATTATCGCCGCGCATCCGCAACAAGTCGGGCAGTTTCGCGCCGGTAAAGAAAAGATATTCGGCTTTTTTGTGGGACAAATGATGAAAGCCACGCGCGGACAGGCGAATCCCGCCACCGCCAACGAAATTCTTCGGCGTAAATTATCATCGTGAGTGCGGTTCGTTCCTCCGACTTTGTCGAACAAATTATCGCCGCCGCCCGCCGCAAACAACGGCGAATTGTTTTACCTGAAAGTATGCATGCCGGTGTTTTGCTCGCCGCGGCGATGGCGCACAACGATAACATTGCCGACTGTGTTTTATTGGGTGATGTGAACGACATCCAAAAACGCGCCTGTGAGTTGGAAATCACTTTACCGGATTCACTGACAATGATGTCTCCACCGGCGGCGGAAATGGCGCCGGCATTGGCAAAGTTACGCGCGCATAAGGGATTGGATGAAGCGCAGGCGGAGACATTGTTGCGCGATGACACTATTGCCGTTGCCGCCATGTTGGTTCATGAGAAAAAGGCGGACGGCATGGTTGCCGGCGCCGCTCATGCTTCGGCGGCGGTGTTGCGTCCGGTGTTGCAAATTATCGGCAAGGCGGCGGATGCGCCGTTGGCGTCATCATTTTTTTTAATGGACATGCCAAACCGCCCGTTATTGTTTGCCGATTGTGCTCTTAACATGCGCCCGTCGGCGGAAGAATTGGCGGCTATCGCCGAACAAAGCGCCGCCAGCGCGCGACACTTTGGAATCACGCCGATTATCGCCATGTTAAGTTACGCCACCGACAATTCCGCCGCCGGTGAAGATGCCGAGAGAGTGCGCGAAGCGACAGTCATTGCCCGCCGACAAATGCCTGATATTCCGATACTCGGTCCCATTCAATATGATGCGGCGGTGTCTCCCACAGTGGCGGCGGTGAAAGTGCCGCAGTGGGAGTCGGCGGGACACGCCAACACACTCATTTTTCCCGATTTGGCGGCGGGTAATATTACTTATAAAGCCGTCCAACAAGCCGCCTCGGTTTCCGCCATTGGTCCGTTAATGCAGGGATTGGCGGCGCCGGCGAATGATTTATCACGCGGCGCAACGGCGGATGATATTTATCACACCATCGCCGCCACAGCAGCACAGGCGGCGGAATAAAAACTACGCGATAGAGATTGAGACCACTTCAACTGAGAAGCACATAGTGGTTAAACTCATCAATGGCGACCGTGCAATTGAAAGGGAGTTATCCGCTCTCTCGTCAAGGCGCGAATGAAATGCTTGACGCTCTGCGACAAACAATCGCGCACTGATTATGAAATACTCTTATTGTGGCGAAAGCGGTTTCAGGCAACGCCAGCCGTGGCGTCCGTCGTCCATCATCCATTGCGGTGTTTGTTTGCACAACGGTTCTTCCGCGAACGGGCAACGTTGACGAAACTCGCATCCTTCCGGGCGAAGGGCGATACTGGGCGGATCTCCCTGTATCATAACCCGGCGCGTGCGCATATCGGAATCCATGGACGGATTCGCCGAAAGGAGACAGAGTGTATACGGATGCCGGGGCGCGGAAAGAATTTCCCGCACATCTCCCTCTTCCACCAGCCGTCCCATATACATAATTCCCATGCGGTCGGCGACATGGCGGATTACATTCAGATTATGCGTAATCATCACCATGGACAATCCCAGGTTTTTCCGCAAATCGTTGAATAAATTTAATAGTTCGCCCTGCACGGAAACATCCAACCCCGCCGTCGGCTCATCAGCGAGAATCAGTTTGGGCGACAAGGCGATCGCTCGTGCCACGCCTACGCGGCGCGCCTGTCCTCCCGACAATTGGTGGGGATAACGGGCGGCAAAATCGGCGGACAATCCCACCGTTTCAAGCAAACGCCGGACTTCGGCATGCAAATCCGGAGTTTTTATGTTATTGATGACATAGGGTTCCTCCAGTAGCGACTGCACCGTATGGCGCGGACTTAAACTGCCCGTAGGGTCCTGAAACATGACAGAGATATTTCGGCGCAACGGGCGGTATTCGGATTCGGACAATCCCATAATTTCCTGTCCGTTAAACAGAACGGAACCGCTGGCGGACGGAATCAATCCGGCAATGGCGCGCAACAAAGTGGTCTTCCCCGACCCGCTTTCGCCGACAACGGCGTAAGTTTCTCCGGGTTCGACGGCAAATGAAACATCGGCTACGCCGTCCACGGATTTTCTACCCGGTTTCCACATACCGCCAGCGGGAAAACTGACGCGAAGATTTTTAACCTGCAACAATGCCGTCATTTCAAGATTCCGTTTCGTACAGCCAACAGGCGACGCGCTGTCCGCCGTCTTCAAATGTCGGCGGGCGATGGGACGTGCATTTGGATTTTGCACTGTCGCAACGCGGCGCAAAGGCGCATCCCAAAGACGGCGCGGATAAATCGGGAACGGCACCCGGAATAGTAGGCAATCCGCGCGATGTCCGCTGGGCGCGACCGGGGTCGCATTCCAGAAGACGGCGCGTATACGGATGGGTGGGACGATTAAAAACATCGTCCACTTCACCGAATTCCGCCACTTCGCCGGCATACATGACGGCCACTTTTTCGCACAACTCGGCGATGACTCCCAAATGATGCGAAACAAAAAGAACGGCGCAACCGTAATCCCGTTGCAAATCGCGCAACATTTCTATAGTTCGCATCTCCATTGTCGCGTCCAGTGCGGTAGTCGGCTCGTCGGCAATGATAAGATCCGGGCGCGACATCAGTGCCATGCCGATGGCGATGCGTTGCAACATCCCGCCCGAAAGTTGATGCGGGTATTGTTGCAACCGTTCCCCGGGGTCGGAGATTCCCACTCGCGACAGCATTGTTTCCGCGCGTTTTAGTTTTTCCGAGCGGGAAATATTTTCGCGGTGTTGAATGTCCGTCATCTGCGCGCCGACGGTCATCACTGGATTGTGGGTGCGCATCGGATCTTGAAACACCGCGGAAACGGCACTGCCGCGCAACTCTCGCATTTCCCGTCCGTCCATCTGTTGCAAGTCGCGGTGTTTGAAAAATATCTCGCCGCGCGTCCGCGCGTTACCGGGTGACAGGCGCAAAATTGCACCGACAAGCGAAGATTTTCCACAACCGGATTCGCCGACTACGCCGACAATTTCCCCGGCGGCTATTGAAAAAGAAACATCGTGAAGGGCGCGGACGGCACCCCGCCCGGTTTCATATTCCATTGAAAAGTTGCGGATATCCAGAAGGGCGTCCATTGTCATTGCCCCGCGCCGCGCGTTCGGGGGTCGGCGAAATCGCGCAACGCTTCGCCGAAAAAAGTGAATCCCAAAGTTGCCAAAATTACCGGCGCGCCGCCGGCGATAATCGGCCATGGCGTGTTGCGAATTAATGCGTATCCGTCTTTGAGCAAAGATCCCCAAGAAGGCGTGGGCGGTTTGACTCCCATGCCCAGAAACGAAAGTCCCGCTTCCAACGCAATGACGGCGGGAATGTCCATCGCCGCCAGCACCGCCAATATGCCGATGATGTTGGGCATCACATGAAAACACAGGATGCGCGGCGTGGACGCGCCCAGCGAGCGTTCGGCGAGAATGAATTCGCTGTTGCGCAAACTCAAAGTTTGTGTGCGCGCCACCCGTCCGTAAGTGGGCATTGAAGTGGCCATGACAACGAACATCACTGTCTCCAAACTTGGTCCCGTCAGCGCCACCACCGCCAGCGCAAACATCACCGTGGGAAAAGAGCGAATAGTGTCAAGAAAAATCATAATGGCAGCATCCAGCCAGCGCGGGCCAAATCCGGCGATCATGCCGAGAGTCATTCCAACGACCAATGCCGCAAACACCGCTGGCAGGGCGACCTGCAGTGCCACCCGTCCGCCCATCACTGCCCGCGAAAACAAATCGCGTCCCAATTGGTCGGTACCCAACAAATGCGCGGCGGAAGGCCCCTGCAGACGCCCGCGCACATCCAGCGCATTCGGATCATAGGGCACGATATGGTCGGCGAATATCGCCGTCAGTATGATTCCCCCCACAATCAACGCTCCCGCCAGCCCCGTCGGATTACGGAGTATCATTTGCGGCAAGGACGCAACTCCGGCGGCGGCGTGGGTCATCGGCTGCGAGTGCGCGGATCCAGCGCCGTATTAAAAATGTCGGCGGCGGCGGTGGAACAAACAAACACCATCGTGGACATTAGAACGCCGCCCATGACCACCGGATAGTTGCGCGTAGTTATGGAATCGACCACAACCTTGCCAAGTCCGGGACGGGCGAATACAATTTCGGCAAATACCGCTTGCGAAAGCAAAAACCCCATGCCTACGCCGATGACGGAAATCACCGGCAAAACAGCGATGCGAAGCGCATACACCAAAACTATCCGCCATTCGGACAATCCGAACGCCCGCGCCGTCCGAATATGCTGTTCGGACAAAACTTCTAACATTGATGCCCGCACCAGACGCGCGATATAACCCACCCACGACAATCCGATGGAAAAGGCGGGCAGTACCAAATGCCACAATCGTCCGCCCAGCCGTTCCGGATCGCCCGCGCCTATGGCGGGAAACCACTGCAAATGCACCGCAAACACCAGCAGCGACAACAAAGACACGACGAACGCGGGCGCGGCCACGCACGCCACCGACATTACAGCGATAATTCTGTCGGCGAAAGACCCGTTATGCGTTGCGGCATACGCTCCCAACAATATGCCCGCCAACGCCGACCATAAAACGGAGAAAAAAATTAATTCCATCGTATAGTTCATTTGTTCAAGCACAATGTCCGACACCTGGCGATTAGAGAATACATCGATTCCCATGTCGCCAGACAGCAGATTACCGAAAAAAAAGATTATCTGCATCGGCAACGGATCGTTCAGCCCCATTCGCTCAATCAATCCCGCCTTTAATTCCGGCGTTGCGCGCGGTCCCAGCAGGACGCTGACCGGATCTCCCGGCACGGCGTGAATCATGACAAACATCAGCGATACGGCGACGACTAAAATCAGAACCGACAGCAGAAGCCGCCGCACCGCATAACCAATCATGGCGTAGTCATGCTCATGCCGAATCAAAATAACGCAACAGCGGCAGCCCGTCCGGACGCAACGCCGGGCGGATGGAGTCGCGATATATGACCGGCGTCGCTTCATGCGTAAGAAATCGGTAGGCACCCGATTCTTCCATCAAATCCTGTGCGCGAGCATACATGGCGGCGCGCCGAGCCGGGTCGCTTTCCAGTGCCGCCTCCACATGGATCTTGTCAAACTCCGGCGAACGGAATCGCTCCCAATTCCAGACTCCCACCTGTTCCGTGATGAACCACGAAGTCGCGTAATAAGGGTCGGGCGTCATGGAAAAGCGGTTCATAATCAACTGAACGTTTTTCCATTGTTCTCCGGCGCTCTCGTCGCCCAAAGACCAAAAAGTCGCCGCCTCATGCACATTCACTTCCAGCGTAATGCCGATTTCCTTCAGATTGGCTTGAATGACCTGGGCGGCGGTGGTATACGCCGTTTTGTTGATGACATCCAAAGTCAAACTGACATCGGTTTCACCGGATTCGGCGAGCAGTTGCCGCGCCTTTTCTAAATTCGCGGCAGGCGGCACCATTCCTTTTTCTCGATGTCCGACCAGTCCGGGCGCGATAATGCCGGTGGATGGCTCGGCCGCCCCGTAATAGGCGGCCTCCATAATGGAGGGCACATCTATCGCGTACTGAATGGCCTGACGCAGTTTTTTGTTTTTGAGACGCGCATGATCCAAATTCATGCCCACCCATACATAAAACAGCGACGGATATTCATCCAGCTTGGCACCATCCGGCGGGGAGCTGCGATAGCGCGTGACCGAATCAAGACCGATCCGGGTAAAATCCAACTCGCCGGCCTCAAAGGCGATCTCCGCCGTTTTTTCGTCGTCAATCGGATAAATCTCGATCGTCTCAAACTTTCCGGGCGTTCCCCGCCAGTCCGGGTTGCGGACAAGCACGGTTTTTTCTTTCGGACGCCAATCCTTGCGGATATACGGCCCCGATTCCGCCAGCGGGTCGGTGCCGATGCGCGCACCCTCCGCTTTCTCCACGGCCTTTTTGCTGACAATATTGCCGGTAATGTAGGGCAGGGCGATAGACCACAGTGGAGTAAACGGCTCGTTCAGCACGATCGTCCCGGTGCGTTCGCCGGTCACTTCAACCCGGTTCAGCGACCCCATATCCGGTTTGTTGGAGGATTCCAACTCCGGATCTATGATTCGCTCAAACGAAAACTTGACATCCTCGGCGGTCATCGCGCCGAAACCGTTCGTAAAGCCGATGTCGTCCCGCAACGCGAATTTAATGTGCGTGTCGTCCGTCTGCTCGATCATGGCGGCGGCGTCCAGTTGCCAGTCCCATTTCCGCCCCGGCTTGTATTGCACGAGTTTGTTGTAGATGGAGGATTGAATCTCCTCGTCCGGAATGCCTTGGCTGAACGCCGGGTCCAGTGTCCGCATGTCGGCGTAAGCGCGTACGCGCAGAACGCCGTTGGCCGCAGACGCAACGGACGACGGCAACAGCGAAGCCGCCCCCAGCATCCCCATGTTTTTAATAAACCGGCGTCGTCCCGCGCGCCGCCCGCCCAGTTTGATCCAATGAAAGTTTTTCATGATGTTTCTCCTTTGTGGTTGAAATTAACAACAGTCCCGCGGCACCGTTTGGTCCCACGTTTTCTCTAACACTAACACATTTCCTTCATAAGCGGAAACTTTTCTAAACAGGCGAAACTCGTTCGCATCCGCGGTCATCACATTTTGCGACTGCACGCGCGTTCGCCAGTCACCGCGACCGAGTGTATATTCCCACTCTGTTTCCGTCCGCGCCGACAGGGGTTCGTCGGGATGAACGGAAAATATCTGGCGCACAGTGGCGCCGGATTCCATGCCGTTGTGTGGATTGCGCGTTTCTCCCATGTCGTCAAACGCCGTAATTTGACGAACGCCGTCGGCGAGTGTTGTGCGTTCGGTTTTGGAGGCGGGGGGACGCAATTGCACAAATCCCGTCATCGCCTGGTTCGGCGGCGATGCGGGCGCATGTTCTTCTTGTTCCGTCGTATCGCGCCGTTGCGGCAAAATCATACGGCATTTTGCCAGATGCAAAGTCACGGAAGTCGTCGTCGGGGAGGGCCATACCATCGGCCAGTAGGCGGTGGAAATTGCCAGCCGCACACGATGTCCGGCGGCGAAACGGTGACCACAATGCCGCATAGGCACGCGAATTCGGTAGCGCTTTCCCGGCTGCAAATCGGCGGGACGTTCGTGTCCGCAATGATGCGTCAGATTGAACGTCATGAAACTGACTCGATCGGAGACGCCATCGGGCGAAACATCGCACAGGCGAAAGGCGAGTAGCGCGCACGGACTGTCGGAGGAAAATTCAATTTCAATTTCCGGCGCGCCGAGAATCTCCAACGGATTTTCCAGCGGCGCGCCGTCAAAACAAACCGACTTCTCATCATCCTGCCGCTGGTCATCGGGCAGTTCATTGTCCACTCTCATTCCCGGACAATAGTTGCCCGCCGCGTCGCCCGTATCTTGCGCGCTGCAAACCGTGACATCGCCCGACCCGGCCGCCGCCGACAACGCCCCCGGCGTTAAATGCAAAATCAGCGGCGGCTCCGCTGAAGGCCATTGCATTTCTTCTACCCAGCGCCCCGGACGGATGCTCCATTGCGGCGAGGGGATTTGATGTTCTTGGATATAGGCGCGATAGGCGGGAAGTTTGTCCGCGCCGTTTTTTTCGCCTTTCAGCCATCGGTCAAACCAGCGCAACACTTCGCCGTGAAAGTCGCCCTGTGGACCGATTTTGGCGATGTTTGGATAGCGATGCTCCCACGGCCCGGTCAAAGATTTAACCGGCGCAGTTAAATGTTCGGCCAACACGGCGGGCATGTCAACATACAAATCCGCCCAACCGTCGATGGCCAGCACCGGACATTGAATAGCGCTCCAGTCTTCACACACCGAGCCGTGCTTCCAATAGGTACTGTTTCTTTGATGACGCAGCCAGTCGGCGGCGAGAAACGGCAGTCGTTGTATCCGGTCAATCCATACTTCGCGCCAATCCGGGCGCATTTCAGGATCGGGCGGACGGCAGGACAGCGCGGTCATTTGCGCCCCCCAATTGAAGTTGTCGTTCAGAAGACAGCCGAGAAGATAGTGCGTATCCTGCCGATAGCGGTCATAAGTCGCGCATACCGTCACGATCGCCTTTAATGCGGGCGGACGGCGCATCGCGATTTGCAATCCGTTAATGCCGCCCCAGGAAATTCCCATCATGCCGACCGCGCCATTGCACCACGGTTGTGCGGCAATCCAAGCAATCACCTCTTCGCCGGAAGCGAGTTCGTCCTCCCAATATTCGTCGCCCATATACCCGTCCGAATCGCCGTTGCCGGCGATGTCCACACGCACTCCGGCGTAACCCGCCTCGGCGAAAACGGGATAGTTGCCGTCGTCACGTTCGCTAGTGCCGTCGCGAAGGCGATAGGGCAAATATTCCAAAATCGCCGGCGCCGGCTTTTGCCGCGAATCATCGGGCAACCACAGCCGCGCCGCCAGCCGCCGTCCGTCTCGCAGTTCAATCCAAATGTTTTCACACATAAATTACCTTTCAGCCACCGCTGCCTGCTCATCGGAGGCGCGTAAACCCAAAAACAGATATTGCCTGTATTGCATAATATAACGTTTTACATTATTTAAACGAAAAAGTCAAGTGTTTTTTTAAATTTTTTTTTTCGGTCATATAAATCCCAATTTTTTTTTCGTTTGATGCCCTTGAAATTGCGCTTGACAGGGGCTATATTAGTAATTTGGGAGATAAGAGAACAAAAATTGTGAAAAAAACCAACAAAAAATCCAAGGCGACAAAAGCCGCCAAGCCCGCCGACTCTGAGAAGTCGGCGAAGTCCGCTGACGAGAAAGCGGCTCCCGAGTCGGAGACACCGCCCGAGACTGCGGACGCGACACCGGATAAAAGTCCCGAAACTGCGGGCGAAACCGTCTCCGAATCACCGCCCGAAGTCTCATCCGGCTCATCCGACCCGCTGGCGGGATATGACCGGGATGCTTTACGCGATTTATATATGCGCGCCGTTGCCGAAAACAAAAACATCCAACAGCGCGCCGAAAGTGAAATTCGCAAAACGCGTGATTTTGCCGTTTTACAATTTTCTCGCGGGATTTGCGAAGTATGTGACTGTTTGGACTCCGCTCTCGCTGAATCCAAGGACTCCGCCGCCGAAAAAGATGATGCCATGCATGAAGGCGTTGCATTGACACTTCGCAAATTGACGGCGGTGATGGAAAACAACGGCATTCGCCCGGTGCGTCCGGATGAAGGCGCCTCTTTTGACCCCGCCCTACATCAAGCGGTGGGCGTGAATCCCGACAGCACGCGTGATGCGAATACCGTCGCCATTGTCGTGCAATGCGGTTATACGCTTAACGGGCGGATGATACGTCCGGCGAATGTGATTGTTAACAAACCGCCGGAAAATAAAACGGAAGACAAAACCGACTAACGGAGGAAATGAAAATGAGCAAAACCATCGGAATTGATTTGGGCACCACTAATTCATGCGTTGCCGTTGTTGAAAACGGCAAACCGCATGTCATCGAAAACGCCGAAGGCGCGCGTACAACGCCGTCCATCGTCGCTTTCGCCGATGACGGACAAACACTGGTGGGCGCTTCCGCCAAACGGCAGGCAATTACCAACCCCCAAAACACCCTGTTCGCCGTCAAGCGGCTTATCGGTCGCCGCTTTGACGACGACGAAACCAAAAAAGAAAAGAAACTCGCGCCTTATGCCATCGTTAAAGCGAAAAACGGCGATGCAAGTGTGGAAGCCCGGGGACAGAAATATTCGCCTCAGGAGATTTCCGCGAAAATCCTGCAAAAGATGAAAAAAACCGCCGAGGAATATCTCGGACATCCGGTGTCCGATGCCGTTGTTACCGTTCCCGCCTATTTTAGCGACGCCCAGCGGCAGGCGACCAAAGACGCCGGGCGAATTGCCGGATTGGAAGTCAAGCGCATTATCAACGAGCCGACCGCGGCGGCGCTGGCTTTTGGCTTGGACAAATCCGCCGCCAATCACACCATCGCCGTTTTTGATTTGGGCGGCGGCACTTTTGACATCTCCATTATTGAAATCGCCGATGTTGACGGCGACAAACAATTTGAAGTGCTGTCCACCAACGGCGACACCTTTTTGGGCGGCGAAGATTTTGACCAGGAACTCATCGCCCATCTCGTCAAAGAATTCAAAAAAACACACGCCGTGGATTTGCAAAAAGACGTGCTGGCGCTGCAACGATTAAAAGACGCCGCCGAAAAAGCGAAGATTGAATTGTCCTCCGCCACGCAGACGGAAATCAATCTCCCCTATGTCACCGCCGATGCTTCCGGTCCGAAACATTTGGCGATAACAATGACGCGCGCCATGTTTGAATCCCTGGTTGCGTCACTCATCAAACGCACCGAAACACCCTGCAAAACCGCGTTAAAAGACGCGAAGCTCAGCGATAAAAAAGTTGACGAAGTGATTCTTGTCGGCGGGATGACGCGCATGCCGGCGGTGCAGGAAAAAGTGACGGAAATTTTTGGCACTCAACCCCGCCGCAACGTCAACCCCGATGAGGCGGTCGCCATGGGCGCCGCCGTGCAGGGCGCGGTTTTGCAGGGCGATGTAAAAGATGTTTTGTTGTTGGATGTGACGCCGCTGTCACTCGGCATTGAAACCGAAGGCGGCGTGATGACCCGGTTGATTGAAAAAAACACGACCATTCCGACCAAAACATCGCGGGTGTTTTCCACCGCCGCCGACAACCAGCCGGCGGTGACCATTCATGTGTTACAGGGCGAACGCGGCATGTCGGGGGACAACAAATCGTTGGGACAATTTAATTTGGAGGACATTCCGCCCGCACCGCGCGGCATGCCGCAAATTGAAGTCACTTTTGACATTGACGCCAACGGCATTGTTCATGTTTTTGCGCGCGATAAAAAAACCGGACGTGAAAACGACATTAAGATTAAAGACACTTCCGGATTGTCGGAGGAGGAAATCAATCGCATGATTCAAGAAGCCGAAGAACACGCCGAAGAAGACAAAAAATCCGCCGAAATGGCGCAGACGCGAAATCAATGCGACGCCGCAATTCATTCCGTCAATCGCGCGATGGATGAAAACAGCGGCAACCTGTCCGATGATGAAAAGGAAAAGATTAAAGCCGCCATCGCCGACGTGGAAGAAGCTCGCGACGGTGATGACGCGGAGGCAATGCGCGACAAAGTGAATGAGCTTGTGACCGCCGCCGCCGTCATCGCAAAACAAAAACCGGCGGAAGACGGCGGTGAAAACACCGCTTCGCCCGATGATGCGGTGGATGCCGAGTTTCAAGAAGTGGAAGACGACGGCGGTAAGAAATAACCGTCGTTCCGCCGTCCGCCGATGAAACAAGATTATTACGACACGCTGGGCGTATCCAAGAACGCCGACTCCGCCGAGATTAAACAAGCGTATCGGCGGATGGCGATGAAATATCATCCCGACCGCAATCCCGGCGACCAATCGGCGGAAGACAAATTTAAATCCGCACAGGAAGCTTATGCCGTTCTGTCGGACGCCGAAAAAAAATCCGCCTATGACCGTTTTGGACATGCCGCTTTTCAACATGGCGGCGGCGGGGGAGGAGGCGGAGGCGGCGCGCAGGATTTTTCCAGTGTTTTTGATGATTTGTTTAGTGATTTCTTTTCCGGCGGCGGCGGCGCGCGTGCTTCATCCCGCCGACAACGCGTTATCTCCGTGCAACTGAGTTTTGAGGAATCCATCACCGGTTGTAAAAAAGAATTGCGTATTAATGAACCGGCGGTGTGTTCCGACTGCGGCGGCAGCGGCGGGTCGGCGGGACACGCCATGAAAACCTGCGGCAGATGCCGGGGTGTCGGACAAATTCGCATTAATCGCGGCTTTTTTAACATGCAACAAACCTGCGACCGTTGTAACGGACGCGGTAAAATTTTCGAAAAACCATGCGGGACCTGCGGCGGCGAAGGACAACGGCGAATCGTCCGCACCATCGCCGTTCAAATTCCCGCCGGCATTCAAGAAGAAGAAACCATACGCATTAATGTGCCGGAATTTGTAGACCAGTTTCATTTGCGCGTTCATGTGACTCCGCATCCGTTGTTTACCCGGGAGGGCGACAATTTACATTTGGTGATTCCCATTTCCATCACTGTTGCCGCGCTGGGCGGACATGTGGAAGCGCCGCTGCCGGGAAGCGGACGGGTAAAGATTACCATCCCGCCCGAAACTCAAAGCGGCGCGGTTTTGCGTTTGCGCGGACGCGGCGCGCCCAATGTCCGAGGACGCGGCGTGGGCGACATGCTCTGTCATGTCGCCGTGGAAACGCCGGTTAATCTTACCGACGCCCAAAAGAAGTTGTTACACAGTTTTGACGACAGTTTGCGCAAAAAACAAGAACGCCATTCGCCCAATGAACAATCATGGCTCAACAAAGTCCGTTCGTTTTTTGACGAGTGATGGTTATGAAACTCGGCGTTAATATTGACCATGTCGCGACCATTCGACAGGCGCGGCGCACGCCGTATCCGGATTTGGTGCGCGCGGCGCATGAAGCCGAAGCCGGCGGTGCGGACTTTATCACCGTTCATCTTCGCGAAGACCGGCGGCATATTATTGACGATGACTTGCCCGCGTTGAAAGCCGACATTGCGACTTTTCTTAATTTGGAAATTGCCGCGACAGATGAAATGCAACGCACTGCGCTTTCACTCATGCCGCCAAAAGTGTGTATTGTGCCCGAACGCCGAGCCGAACTCACGACCGAAGGCGGTTTGGATGCGCACCGTCATGTCGCCATGTTGCGTGAATTTTGCTCACCGTTACAAAAGGCGGGTATTCAAGTTTCTTTGTTTGTCGACCCCGATGAGTCGCAAATAGAAGCCGCGACAAAAATAGGCGCGGCGGCGGTGGAACTTCACACCGGTGAATACGCCGACAACGGCGACATTGTTCCGTTACAGCGCGCCGCCACTTATGCCGCCGCCGCCGGATTGTCGGTGCATGCCGGACATGGTTTGCGTGTTGACAACGCCGCCGCAGTCGCACGTTTGCCCGAAATTTCCGAACTTAACATTGGACATGCCATTGTCGCCCGTGCGTTGTTTGTCGGTTTGCGAGCGGCGACCGAAGAAATGGCGGAGGTGATTAAATGATAGCCGGTGTCGGCAATGACATGGTGGATTTGCGGCGTTTGCGCGCAATGTTGGCGCGCCGTCCGCGGTTGTCTCAACGATTGTTAACCGAAGAAGAATGTAATGAATTCGCCGCCCGTAAAGACGCGCCCGACTATTTGGCGGGACGAATCGCCGCAAAAGAAGCACTCGCCAAAGCGCTTGGTTGCGGCATGCGCGCGCCGCTGACATGGCAGGGCGTGTCGGTGTTGGCGACCGATGGCGCGCCGGCATTTTCTTTTGCCGAGCCGTTGCAGGAATATTTGCGCACACGTGGGATTGGGAATTGTCATCTTTCAATTACTCATGACGGAGAATACGCCGCCGCGGTTGTTGTTGCTGAATTTGAAGAGTGAAAA
>JAWONR010000176.1:22602-30756 GCA_033865115.1 Candidatus Persebacter sydneyensis
TCATGACGGAGAATACGCCGCCGCGGTTGTTGTTGCTGAATTTGAAGAGTGAAAATTAAAGTGAAAGAAGTTAAAAAATGTTTTTTATGTCATTCCGAATTTTCGGACGGTGTAAAACGCTTCTTAATATAATCTTCCACCAAGGCGATAAACTCATCGGCGATGCCGTCTCCTTTTAGGGCGGTTATTTTTTTGCCATCGGCAAACACCGGTGCGACCGGGTTTTCACCGCTACCGGGCAATGAAATGCCAATGTCCGCATGTCGTGATTCACCGGGACCGTTGACAATGCAACCCATGACCGCAATGTTAAGATTTTCCACGCCGGCGTATTGTCGCCGCCACTCCGGCAAACGTTTGCGAATGTGTGACTGTACGCTTTCGGCGAGATGACGAAAATAATCACTGCTTGTCCGTCCGCAACCCGGACACGCCGCGACTTGAGGTGAAAACGCGCGCAAACCCATCGCTTGCAACAATTCCCGACACAATATCACTTCATCTTCTCTCGCGCCGCCGGGCGGCGGTGTTAAAGACGCGCGCACGGTGTCGCCGATGCCTTCCGCCAATAAAATACTCAACGTCGCCGAAGTCGCCGCCGCCGCGCGCAGTCCCATTCCCGCTTCGGTCAATCCCAAATGCAACGGAAACTCGGCGGCGTCCGCCAATTTCCGATAAACCGCCAATACATCAGGCAGGCGACTGGTTTTGCATGATAAAACAATTTGATTTGCCGACAGTCCGGCGGCTTGTGCCGCTTGCGCTGACAACAACGCCGATTCCACCATCGCATTTCGCAAAACAATATTGGCGGATTCGGGATTTTTTTGGCGCGCGTTGTCATCCATCATTTTAATTAACAATGACTGGTCCAAACTCCCCCAATTAACACCTATACGCACCGGCTTTTCGTTTTCCACGGCGATGCGAATGAAGGTTGAAAAATTTGCGTCCCGTGTTTCGCCGCGTCCGACATTGCCGGGATTGATTCGATATTTCGCCAACGCGCGCGCGCACGCCGGATATTGCGATAAAAGTTTGTGTCCGTTGTAATGAAAATCGCCGATAAGCGGCGCGTCAATTCCCTCATCATCCAAGCGCGCACGAATTTCACCAACCGCTTCCGCCGCCCGCGGTGTATTGACGGTGATGCGAATCATCTCCGCGCCCGCGGTAAACAAAGCCGCACATTGTCGGACGGTGGCGTCAATGTCGGCGGTGTCGGTGTCGGTCATGGCCTGCACCGCCACCGGTGCGCCGCCGCCGATAACAACGCCGCCGATATTAACCGCCGTTGTTTGGCGGCGCGGCAAATGTGTTGTCATGCCCGAATTAATGGCATTTCGCCAAGTCCGCCGGTGCGCGCGCGGACATCTCCCGCCAATTGTCCGCACGCCGCCGATATGTCGCCTCCGCGGTTTTTGCGAATCGTGGTTACTACGCCCGATGCGACAAGTGTTTGACGAAACTTTAATATTGTCTCGCGAGAAGACGGCGTATAAGGCGCGCCGTCAAACGGATTGAACGGAATTAAATTGACTTTGGCGCGGACGCCATGCAATAAACGCACCAACGCGCGCGCGCAGGCGAGGTCGTCATTGACATCCCGCAACATGACATATTCAAATGTAATTGATGAGCGAGGACGGAGCGACAGATAACGGCGACACGCCTCCATTAAATCGGCGAGCGGGTATTTGCGATTAATCGGCATGAGTGTGTTGCGTAAATCATCTTCAGGCGCGTGTAATGACACCGCCAGCGAAACATTGACCGCTTCGCCCAATCGCGCCATCGCCGGCACAATGCCGGCGGTGGAAACAGTCACCCGCCGAGGCGCGAGTGCATAACCATGTGCGTCCGTCATGATTCGCAACGCCGGTAAAACCGCTTCCAAATTCAAAAGCGGTTCGCCCATGCCCATCATCACGACATTGGTAATGCGATGAGTTTGTATCGCGCTCGCCTGTCGCAACTGTCCGATAATTTCCGCGGCGGTTAAGTTGTGCGAAAAACCCTGTTTGCCGGTTAAACAAAAACGACATGCCAACGCGCAACCGGCTTGTGATGAAATGCATAATGTCAGCCGTGTTCGTTCGGGGATTAATACCGATTCAATGCTTCCGCCGGCGACTTGAAAAAGCAGCTTGCGCGCGCCGTCATCGGCGGTGTGGTCGGCGGTGACCGGCATTGGCGGACATTCGGTTTCGGCGATTAATGCCGCTCGCACGGGTTTCGGCAAATCGGCGAAAATGTCGGGGGGATTTTGCCGCCCGGCATGCAGACGGCGAAAAACCTGAGCGGCGCGATAAGGTTTGTGTCCGCGGTGTGTGAAAAAGTCAGTCAACGCGGCGCGGTCGTAGCCGAGCAGGTTATGCAAAAACTTATCCCTCCAACTCCGGAAAGAAAAACGCCACTTCAACGCGCGCATTTTCAAGTGAATCGGAGCCGTGAACAGCGTTGGCTTCTATGCTTTCGGCGAAATCGGCGCGAATAGTGCCGGGCGCGGCGCTTTTGGGGTCGGTGGCGCCCATAATTTCACGATTGGCGGCGACAGCATTGTCGCCTTCCAATACCTGCACCAGCACCGGGCCGGAAGTCATAAAATCCAACAAACTGTCATAAAACGGTCGTTCGCGATGGACGGCATAAAACTCTCCCGCGCGCTCGCGTGACAAAGTCATCATTTGGGCGGCGACAACGCGCAAATCGGCGTCTTCCAAACGGGCGATAATTGCGCCAATGCGGTTTTTCCGCACGGCGTCGGGTTTGATAATGGATAAAGTTCGTTCGGGCATAGGACTCCTTGTTTGCCAAAATAATCCGTAATTGTAGCATCATGCGCCCCTTATGAATACCATTTTTGCCGATGTTTGCCACCGATGGAAAAGACGGGCGGCGGGAATGTCAAAAAATTTTGGCAATTATCGTAAATTTGTGTCATAATGCGCCGAATTGAAAAATTATGCGGATAATTTTGCCATTGACGATTTTGTGGGTAGGCGCGGCGTTTTTAGACGGCGGCGCGGCGTTTTTTGTCGGCGCCACGGCGGTGTTGCTCCCGCAGACACTGATGTTGGCGGCGGCGCGTCATGTTCCCTCTCAGGCGGCTTTTTCGCTGTGGGCGGGTAAATTTACCGTGACAATATTGCTTTTCGTCGTTGGCGGACGGGTTTTACAAGAGACAGGACTGTGGTCGGCGGCGTTTTTTGTTGTCGGCGCGGTATGTGCTCTGGTGGCTAATATTGCGCAGTTGGCGCCGCGGGAGGCGCGATAATGGCGGGTGCTACGCCATGGCCGGACAATCTCTCCGAATATATCGGCGGACATCTTTCCAACTTCACCATCGGCGAAAAAGGCGACGGTCCCACGACATGGGCGTTGCACGCCGACACTTTAATTATGTCGTGGGCGATGGCGCTTTTGTCATTGTGGTTGTTGCGGCGCGGTATTGGAGCGGCATCGGTGCGGGCGCCGTCCAAAGGACAGGTGTTTTGCGAAATGTTGTTTGGTTTTTTTGACAAACAGGTGCGGGAGTTGTTTCCGCATGCGCCGCCGATTGTCGGTCCTCTGGCGCTGACTATTTTTGTCTGGGTGTTTTTTATGAATTGCATGGATTTGGTGCCGGTGGATTTGGTGGCGACGAGCGGATATTTTATGACCGGGTCGGTGCCGCATTTTAAGTTGCTGCCGACCGCCGATTTGAGTTTGACCGCCGCGATGGCGATTTCAATTTTTGCGATGACTTTGTATTATAATTTTAAAGCGAAAGGCGCGGGCGGTTTTATGCGCGAAGTGGCGTCGGCACCTTTTGGGATGGCGTTGGCGCCGGTGAATATTTTGTTGAGGGCGGTGGAGGAAATCGCCCGTCCGTTGTCATTGTCGATGCGTTTGTTCGGCAATTTATTTGCGGCGGAGATGGTGTTTTTGCTTATTGGCGGCGGTATTTCGTACATAGCCGTCGGCGCGTTTGGCTCGTGGCTCGGACAATGGGTGTTCGGCGGGCCGTGGGCGATTTATCATATTTTGGTGGTGCCGTTGCAGGCTTATATTTTTGCGGTATTGACGGTGGTATATTTGTCAATGGCGCATGACACGCATTAATGTTTATTTATCCACGGGAGGTCCTCATGAAACTGAAAAACATTGTAGTTCTTTTTTTGCTGGTGATGCCGGCGCAGGCGTTCGCGCAGGATGCGAGCGGAGTTGCGTTGAGTAAAGGGCTGGCGACAATCGGGGCGGGGCTCGCCGGTTTAGGCGCCGCCGTTGGCATCGGCATATTGGCGGGACGGCTTTTGGAAGCCATCGCCCGTCAACCGGAATTGGAAAGCAAACTCATGGGCAGATTTTTTCTGACCGTGGGGCTGACTGATGCGGTGCCGATTATCGCCATCGCATTGTCGTTAGTCGTTTTGTTCGGTTAACGTCATGAGGCGACTGACGGCGGCTACGGCTACGGCGGTTTTGGCGGCGCCGGCGGCGGCGGAGGGCGGACTCAAACTATTGAGTTTCACCACGTTGCTCGGCGAAATCATCACTTTTGCCATTTTGGTGTGGGTGGTGATGAAGTTTGTCTGGCCGCCGTTGATGAAAGCCATTGAGACTCGGCAAAAAGAAATTGCCGACGGTCTTGCCGCCGCCGACCAAGGGCGGCAGGACTTACAGGCGGCGGAAGAGCGCAAAACCGAATTGCTTGCGGAGGCGCGCGACAAAGCCGGACAAATTATCGCCGACGGTGAAAAGCGTAAAAGCGAGATTGTCGATGCCGCTCGCGGCGAAGCCGAAACCGAAAACGCCCGTATTATGGAAGCGGGACGACAGGAGTTGGCATTGGAGCGCACGGCGATGTATCGCGAGATGCAACAAAAAGTCGGTGAGTTGGCGCTTGTCGGTGCGTCCAAGATTCTCATGCGCGAGGTGGACGAAAAAGCGCATGCCGACATTGTGGAATCACTGAAGAAAGATTTGCCACAATGAACGCCGCCCGTCCATATGCCGCGGCGGCTTTTGCCCATGCCAAGGCGGAAAACGCGCTGGACTCGTGGGCGAAAATGTTTACGACGTTGGCGGCTTCCGAATCCGCCATTGTTTCTTCGGTTCGCGCGCATCCGGGCGCGATGGAAGTTATTGCCGATGCGGTGTCGGAATTGCTGGGGTTGAAAGATGCGGGGCAGATTAATTTTCTTAAAGTTGTCGCGCAAAACGGGCGGTTGGAGATTGTCGGCGAAATGGCGCGGCAGTTTGAAGACATGCATTTGGATGCACAGGGTGCGGCGGTTATGCGGGTTGAGTCGGCACATCCGATGGACAAATCGGCGCGCAAAAGTTTTGACGAGTTTTTGTGTCGCTGGAGCGGCAAAGAGGCGCGCGCCGCCTACGAAGAAAATCCCGACCTGTTGGGCGGGGTGCGTGTTTATTGGCGCGACAATGTATTGGATGCCAGTGTTCGCGGGCGGCTTGAGCGGCTTGCGGCGGCGTTAAATTGAACGGGAGAACATCATGAAACAATTGAGTCCGTCGGAAATCAGCGACATTATTCGACAAAAAATCGGCAATGTCGACACCGGTGCGGAAATGCGCAACGAAGGCGTTGTGTTGTCGGTTAACGACGGCATTGTGCGCATTCACGGCTTGTCCGAAGCGCAACAAGGCGAAATGTTGTCATTTGCCGGCAAAGACGGGCGCGGCAACACTTATGGGCTGGCGCTCAATTTGGAACAAGATTCCGTAGGCGCGGTGGTGTTGGGCGAATACGAGCATTTGTCCGAAGGCGACCGTGTTTCTTGTACTTCCAAAGTGTTGGAAGTGCCGGTGGGAGATTCGCTTATCGGGCGGGTGTTGAGTCCGCTTGGCGAACCGCTGGATGGTAAGGGACCGGTTGACGCCGCGCAACACGAGCCGATGGAAAAGATCGCGCCGGGCGTGATTTGGCGTCAAGGTGTTTCGCAACCGTTGCAAACCGGATTGAAGGCGATTGACACCATGGTGCCGGTGGGACGCGGACAGCGCGAATTGATTATTGGAGACCGGCAAACCGGCAAAACCGCCATTGCGGTGGACACCATCATCAATCAAAAGGGACAGGATTGTATTTGCGTTTATGTGGCGATTGGACAAAAAGCGTCTTCGGTGTCGGCGGTGGTGCGCAAGTTGGAGGAACATGACGCGATGGCGCACACCATTGTGGTGTCGGCGACGGCGTCTGATGCCGCTCCGTTGCAATATGTCGCGCCATATGCCGGTTGCACGATGGCGGAATATTTCCGTGACAGCGGGCGGGATGCATTGATTATTTACGATGATTTGACCAAGCAGGCGTGGGCGTATAGACAAATTTCATTGTTGTTGCGGCGTCCGCCGGGGCGCGAGGCGTATCCGGGCGATGTGTTTTATTTGCATTCACGTTTGTTGGAGCGCGCTGCGCGCGTTAACGCGGAATATGTGGAAAAAAACACCGGGGGCAAGGTGAAGGGCAAAACCGGTTCTTTGACTGCGTTGCCGATTATTGAAACGCAGGCGGGCGATGTGACGGCGTTTGTGCCGACCAATGTGATTTCCATCACTGACGGGCAGATATTTTTGGAGACGGATTTGTTTAATGCGGGTGTTCGTCCGGCGATGAATGCGGGGCTTTCGGTGTCACGCGTGGGTGGTGCGGCACAGACCAAAATTATCAAAAAACTCGGCGGTGGCGTGCGACTGGCGTTGGCGCAATATCGTGAATTGGCGGCGTTTGCGCAGTTCGCCAGTGATTTGGATGATGCGACACGCGCGCAGTTGGAAAAAGGGCGCGTGGTGACCGAGTTGATGAAACAAAAACAATATACGCCGTTTTCGGTGGCGGAGTTGGCAGTGACTTTGTATGCGATTGAAGCCGGATTTTTCGACAAAATCAGCGTAGAGAAGGCGCTACAAACCGAGACGAATTTACAGGCGGAGATGAAATCGCGGCACGGCGAATTGATGGCGAAAATTTCCGCCACGCCGGAACTAACGGATGAGATTGAATCTGCTTTGAAGGAGGCGATGACGGCGTTTTTTGAAAATTCAAACGCGTAATGGATTGGGTTGTTGATATTCTGAAACAATTCGGTTTGATTGGAGGATTGTTTGCAGTTTTCTTTGTCGGCGCACATTTTGTGATATATCAGCTGTACATGAGGACGATCCGCATCCTTACGAGGGAGAATGAGCGTTTGTCCGCCGAAAACAAACGCCTGTTGAAAAGAGACGACAGTAATATGGCGCGGTTTGACAAATTTTATGATAAGATGGACGCAATTACGGAGGAAAAGCGAAATGGCTGACTTATTGCTTGTGGTGATGACCCTAACCATTTTTCTGTGGGCGGGGGCGTGTAGTAAATTTTTGGGGGAAACTGTGAAGCATTACCGTGCATTGTCTCCGTTGCGCGAGGTGCGTCGTAAGTTGTCGCTTTTGTTGGGCTCGCATTACGATGCTCGCTGGGACGGCTCCAGCGTATTGTCGCCGCAAGAAATAGTGGCGGCGAGATTTTTACAACGAAATTTGGATGCGATGATTTTGCACTATGATCAACATAAAGCGGAGATGTTTAATCTGCGCAAAATGCGGCGGATGGTGAAACAAGACTTGGAATATTACAGCGAAATTAAACGCGAAGTGGACGCTCATTTGTCTGAAGAAGCGATGTCCGGTAAAATGGCGGAACTATACGCTGATTTTGCGCGAGCCTCGGCGTCGGCGTTTGTCGCTTATACGCCGTTTATCCGCACGGAAATTATTTTGCGCCTGCTATGGGCGGATTTGGCAAAACCCATCGCGCAAATTCGCCGCGAAGCCGGCGGTGAAAAATTCGCCTAACTTAAGACTCATTCTGTTCAGTAAAAGACGGCGATGAGCGACAAGAAACAAGAACAAGAGACGATTCCTTTGGAATTGAAAGACGGCAAGCAATATGTGGCCGTTCGTCGCGGGAACAACGCCGCATGGATGTGTGTGTGCGGATATCGGTTGCCGTTGATTTGGTCTGCACTCCACAAAAACATGCCAACTATTTGTGATGGCTGTGGGCGCAGTTTTTTGGGAGAGGGAGAGGACAAGCCTGATACTATCAGGGAGACAATCTAATGGGCGAAATTATTGTTTCGGTTAAACTGCGCAATGACGCCGTGC
>JAWONR010000177.1:0-15021 GCA_033865115.1 Candidatus Persebacter sydneyensis
GCACGGGTTTTCATAATATGTTCCTCTTTTTTTGCAGTTTATCGCACATTTGTCTTCTTGCGCACCCATAAAGTTTATTCTACTATTATTAATTGCCTCGACAAAGCACCGCCGCCCGCGGGGCGAAATAAGTCAAAATCGCACGCGCGCCGGCACGCTTAAACGCCAAAAGCGATTCCATCATGCATTGTTCCTCATCAAGCCAGCCGGCATCCGCCGCCGCGCGCAACATCGCATATTCACCGGAAACCTGATACGCCAACACCGGCACGGCAAATGTCCTCGCGGCATCGCGCAAAACATCCAAATAAGGCATGCCGGGTTTGACCATTAACATGTCCGCGCCTTCTTCCAAATCCAGCCGCATTTCATCCAGTGCTTCGCGGCGGTTGGCGGCGTTCATTTGATAAGTGCGTTTGTCCGCCGCGCCCAATGCAGAAGCGGAACCGACCGCATCGCGAAAAGGTCCGTAAAACGCCGATGCGTATTTGGCGGCATAGGCGAGAATCTTGACATTTGTATGTCCCGCCGATTCCAAGACATCACGCAACGCGCCAACACGCCCGTCCATCATATCGGACGGCGCAACAATATCAACGCCCGCTTCCGCCTGCATCAACGCTTGTTTTTGCAGGGCGGCGACAGTTTCGTCATTAAGAACATAGCCAGAGGCGTTAACAATGCCGTCTTGTCCGTGCGTGGTATATGGATCCAACGCCGCATCAGTGATAACGCCCAACTCTGGAAATCGTTTTTTAAGTCCGGCAACGACTCGCGGAATAAGTCCGTGCGGATTCCATGCTTCTTCTCCGCCATCGGTTTTTTTATCTTTGGGAACGACCGGAAAAACGGCGATGGCGGGAATTCCCGCATTTTGCGCGGTTTCAGCGGCGCGCCACAGTCCGTCTTCCGACAGACGAAAAACACCCGGCATGGCGGCGACTTCCTCGTCTTTGGGGTTTTCATGAACAAACAACGGCCAAATAAAATCGGCGGGCGACAAAGCGGATTCGGCACACAATCGCCGTATCCACTCATCACTTCGCAGACGCCGCATGCGCGTACGCGGATATTTCATTGCATTTCCTCCAAAACCGCCCGCACCAGCGCCATATCCGACACTGGAAACTTTTGAGCGTGTCCAATTTTATCCGATAAAACAAAATGCGCCGTTGTCGCCGCATGTTTTTTATCCCGCGACATGGCACTCAGCATGGCTTCGGCAAAAGACAAACCGCCCGTGGTTGTTTCGTCCATGCTCGCGCTGGAAAAACTAATCGGCAAACCCAAACGGGCGAGTAATTCAACAATGCGCGCCGTGTCTGCGGGGGGGAATTTCATCATTTTTTCCGACAGTTTTGCCGCCGCCACCAAACCGGCGGCGACCGCTTCACCGTGTAACCATGCGCCATAACCGGTAATATTCTCCAACGCATGTGCGAAAGTATGTCCCAAATTAAGTAACGCCCGTTGTTCACCGGTTTCGCGTTCATCGGCGGCGACAATTTCCGCTTTCATGCGCACACAACGCGCCACCGTGTTTTGAACGGCGTCATTTTCACGCGCCAAAAGCGCGTCCGCATTGTCTTCCAGCCAAGCGAAAAATTCAGCATCTCTCAACAACGCATATTTCACCACTTCCGCCAAGCCGGCGCGATATTCGCGTTCGGGCAAAGTCGTCAAAAAATCGGAATCGCACAACACCACCGCCGGTTGATAAAACGCGCCTATCAAATTTTTGCCGGCGGGATGATTAACGCCGGTTTTCCCTCCGACAGCGGCATCCACTTGTGCCAACAATGTTGTCGGCATTTGAATTAGGCGAATGCCGCGCATATATGTCGCCGCCGCAAATCCCGCCACATCGCCGACAACGCCGCCGCCAAAGGCGACAACCGTTGCATCGCGGCGCAGGTCACGAGCGACAAACTCATCAATAATTTTTGCCACGCCGTCCAACGTTTTATATTCCTCGCCGTCCGGCAAAAGTACGGGCGGAAAAAATTCCTCGCCGAATATTGCCGACATCGTTTTTTCGTGCAACTTCCAAACAGTTTCATTACTGACAAAAACCATCGGACTCGCCGAGCGATATTCCGCCGCTTTTGTCGCCGCCCCGGCACCGCAAAATACGGGATAACCGCCATCGCCAACCGACACATCAATTCGCGTTGTCATAACGGCATGAAGCACCGTAAACCGGCACATGTTTTTTCAGCGACATCAGCGGGCGAGTCTTTGGCATGTTGTGCAACCGCAACATGCGCAGTTTGTTGATACAGTTTTTCCCGTTGGCGCAACAATTCTTCCACGGCGTCCGCGGAGATTTCGGGCAACAGTGGACGGGCGGCGGAATCGGCTTTAAGCCGTCCGCACAATAAAGACACGGGCGCGGACAAATAGGCGACCCATGCTGATTTGCGCATGAGAGCGCGATTTTCCGCCGACAATACAATGCCGCCGCCGGTGGAAACAACCCGCGCCGACTCCGACAAGGCGCGCGTCAACACTGTCGTCTCCAATTCGCGAAAATGCGCTTCGCCATGCGCGGCAAAAACATCGGGAATGGACATTCCCGCGGCTTTTTCGGTTTCGGCATCGGTTTCCACAAGCGTGCGCCGCAAGCGCTTTGCCAAAACTCGCCCAACGGCGCTTTTGCCGCTACCGGGCATGCCGACTAAAACAATATTGTCGTTCATGGTTGTAAAAACTCACTTTGCCATTCATCCGCCGCCGTGGCGCGTTCAAACGCCAGTCGTAAATGCATGCGATGTTCCCCCTCGCGCCAAAACTCTATGCGCAGTGGCGTCAGCCGATAACCGCCCCAATGTGGCGGCAATGACGGTTCTTCATCGGCAAACTTTCTTTCAATTTCGCGGGCTTTTTCGGCAAAAGCGGAGGGTGATTCCACCGGTCGTGACTGGGCGGACGCCCACGCGCCGATGCGACTTTGGCGCGGACGAGAGGCAAAATAACGGGCGCTGTGAGTACGAGAAATTTCCGCCGTGTCGCCTTCTATTTTTACCTGTCTCGCCAAAAGCGGCCAGTAAAACAACAATGCCGCGCGCGGATTGGCGGCTAAGGCAAGTCCTTTGCGACTTTCACGATTGGTAAAAAAGACAAAAGTTTCATCGGTGAACTCTTTAAGCAACACCGTGCGCGCCTGCGGACGTCCGTTGGCGGAGACGGTGGCGAGCGTCATGGCTTCCGGATGAGGTGCGCCGGTGTTTTCGGCATCGGCATACCATTCGGCAAAAACCGACATCGGCGACTGCGCGCGCAACCGCGCAAAATCATCACTTTCGGACGGGAGCGGAGGCGTTTTTTTTGACGGCATTTTGTGAATATTACTATATTTGCTACAATTGCCGTTGCCGGGCGGGCTTTTCGCCCGATGTGCGCAAAATAGGCGCATCGAAAACATGGCGCGCTTAAAAAACAGGTCAAATAAGGATTGTTTGCGGGCGGGAGTAGCTCAGCCGGTAGAGCGCAACCTTGCCAAGGTTGAGGCCGCGAGTTCGAACCTCGTCTCCCGCTCCATTGATGTTTTGCCGGCATATGACGTTTTTGGCGGGATGGCAGAGTGGTTATGCAGCGGCCTGCAAAGCCGTGGACGCCGGTTCGATTCCGACTCCCGCCTCCGGATTCTTACTCGCGCCCGGATGGTGAAATTGGTAGACACGAAGGACTTAAAATCCTTTGCCTCACGGCGTGCCGGTTCAAATCCGGCTCCGGGCATTTCTTTCCATGGCGGTTAACTATAAACCCCCGGCTTTTCTACCCGCCGTGGACGGTATTCGCCTCGGCTGCACGCAGGCGATTAAATCCAAAAAACGCGATGACTTAACCGCGATGAGCATCACACCCGGCGCCGCCGTTGCCGGTATTTTCACACGCAATCTTTTCGCCGCTCCGCCGGTGCTTTTATGTCGCGAGCATTTACAGGCGAGCGGCGGCAATATCCGCGGACTCATCATCAACAGCGGCATCGCCAACGCCGGCACTTTGGGACGCGGAATGAAAGACGCGCAAAAATCATGTCGTCTTTTCGCCGCGCTGGAGGGTTGTCGTCCGCGTGAAGTGTTGCCGTTTTCCACCGGCGTCATCATGGAATATTTGCCGATGGAGAAATACGCCGAAGGACTGCAACAGTGCGCGAAAAAAATGTCCGCCGACAATTGGCTTGCCGCCTCTCGCGCGATTATGACCACCGACACCGTCGCCAAAGGCGCGTTTCGACAAATTAATTATCGCGGCAAAACCTTCACCGTCACCGGCATCGCCAAAGGGTCGGGCATGATTCACCCGCAAATGGCGACCATGCTGGCGTTTGTCGCAACCGACGCCGAAGTGCCGCCGCGCCGTTTGGCGACATGGCAGCGCGCAATTGCCTCCGATTCATTTAACGCCGTCAGTGTGGATGGTGATACTTCCACCAACGATTCTTTTATGTTAATCGCCTCCGGACGGGCGGGTAAGTGCAACAGTGAATTATTAAAACAGGCCATCGCCGAAGTGTGCAATGAACTCGCCGAAGCCATCGCCCGAGACGGCGAAGGTGCGACAAAATTTGTCACCATTCGCGCGCACGGCGCGTCTTTTACCGCTTGTCGGCGGGTGGCGGAAGCCGTTGCCCGTTCGCCGCTGGTTAAAACCGCTCTCGCCGCCGGCGATGCCAATGTTGGACGATTTCTCATGGCCATCGGCAACGGCGGCGGCGGGTTTCGCGCGCAAGATGTACAAATGCATATTGGCGGCGCGCCGGTCATTCGCAACGGCGGACTGCATCCGCGTTATGATGAACAAACCGCCACCGCCGCGCTCGCCGGTGATGAAGTTTCCATTGACATTAAACTCGGCAACGGCGCGCATTCGGCGACAATTAAAACCTGCGATTTAACACGCGGCTATATTGACATTAACGCCGCTTATCGGTCGTGAATGCGCCGGATGACAAGCGCCAAATTGTCCGGGCGCTGGAACGAATTGCCGATGCGTTGGAAAACCGTCCTCCAACAGCGGCGGCTTTTGACAACGGGAAGTGTTGGAGGTGGGAAATTGTCGGCAACGCCGGTGTTTTACGTCCGCTACCTCCGCCGGCGGAAGATTTGTCTTTGTTGCGCGGTGTGGAAGAACAAATCGCCTCTTTGGACGCAAATATGCGCGCTTTTGTGCGCGGCGAGGCGGCAAATCATGCTTTGTTAACGGGTCCGCGCGGGACGGGGAAATCTTCAGTGGCTCGCGGTATTTTTGCCCGTCACATGAAGCGCGGGTTGCGATTGATTGAAACGGACGGTGATGGGTTGTCATGTTTATCGGCGCTTTTGCCGGCACTCTCGGCGAGGCGTGAAAAATTTGCGGTGTATTGCGATGACTTGTCGGTAAATAGCGGCGGGCGTTTTTTTCAACGACTCAAAAGCGTGCTGGAAGGCGGAATCGCCGCCGCTGATAATTGGTGCGTGGTGGCGACTTCCAACCGCCGCCGATTGTTGCCCGAAAGACTTGATGACAATTTGGCGCAATTCAATGACGAAATCCACGGACGCGAAACCGGCGAAGAAAAAATGGCGTTGTCCGACCGTTTTGGTTTGTGGGTGCCGTTTTTTGATTTGTCGGCGGAAGAATATGAAACAATAGTCGTTCATTGGTTGAAAACTTTGGGCGTTGCCGTCAACGCCCAGCGCAGACAACAAGCGGTGCGATGGGCGGAGGAACGCGGTGCGATGAACGGGCGAATCGCCCGACAATTCGCCGTTGCCTGCGCCAACAAAAGCGCATGACTCGCCACGCCGCCGCCGGTGTTATGCGCCGCGATGACGGCAAAATGTTCGTTCAACAACGCCGCGCACCTCAAACTTTCGCCGGTTATTGGGAGTTTCCGGGCGGCAAAGTACAACCGGGAGAAAACGCCTTGTGTGCCATGTCCCGTGAATTACGCGAAGAAGCGGGCATTCATGTTTTGCGGGCGCGGCATTTTGTACAACGGCGGCTGGGCGTCGGCAAAAACGAATTGTTGTTGGATGTTTTTATCGTCATGGAATATGAAGGCGCGCCTCATGGTTGTGAAAAACAATCATGGCGGTGGGCGGAAGAAATGCCACAACCGATGTTGGCGGCGAATCGGGAAATTTGTAAATGGTTGCGTCTGCCGTCAATGTACGCCATTACGGCGGCGGAAGTTTTTGGAGTTGATGACACTTTGCGGCGGTTGGCGGAAAAATTGGCGACGGGGGAAATTAAAATGCTGCAGCTGCGCGATAAAAATTTACCGACTTCACAACGGGCGGACTTTGCACGACAGGCGGCGGCGTTGTGTCGACAATATGGCGCGCTGTTGTTAATTAATGATGATGACGCACTCGCCGCGGAAGTCGGCGCGGACGGCGTACATTTAAGTTCACGCCGTTTGGCGGAATGTTCGGCGCGTCCGAATTTTGAATGGGCGGCGGCGTCTTGTCATTCGCCGATGGAAGCGGCAGCGGCGGCGGCGCTGGGTTTTGATTTTATTGTGTTGTCGCCGGTGTGCAAAACTCTTTCGCATGTGGATGCCGCGCCGCTCGGTTGGGAAAAATTCGGCGAAACTGCCCTCGCTTGTGGCATTCCGGTTTATGCCTTGGGCGGTTTGGGGGAAGAAGATTTACCCGTCGCTTATGACAACAACGCCTGTGGTGTTGCGTTTATGCGCCGGCCGTGGGAGTAAACCCATAAAACTTTCCGCAACCCGCGAAGTTAATCGTTTGTAGTGTCCGCGGACTCGGCTCCAATAATTTCTCCCCCGCCCAAACAGATATTGCCGTCGTAAACAACGGCATATTGTCCGGGAGCGGCGGCACGTTGCGGTTCGGCGAAAACAATTTCCGCCGCTGTTTCATCTACAAACGACAAAACACAACTCGCCGGCGCATGACGATGACGCAACCGCGCGGAATACACCCGTTGCGGCGGCGGCGGACTGGCGGCTATCCAATGTGGTTTTTTGACTCGCACACGGCGCGAATATAACAACGGATGATTTTCACCTTGTACGACAATTAATGCGTTGTCATCCCCTCGCTTTTGTGCGACAAACCATGCCTCGCCGCCGCCGCCGATGTTTAGTCCTCGCCGTTGTCCAATGGTGTAAAACGGCAAACCGTCATGGGAGCCGACAACTTCGCCTTCGGGCGTGCGGATGTCGCCCGGCGTTTTATCGATGTATTTTTGTAAAAACGGCGCAAACGGACGTTCGCCGACAAAACAAATGCCCGTGCTGTCTTTGCGCGCCCAATTTCCCAATCCTTCGGCTTTGGCGGCGGCGCGGACATCGGGTTTGTGCATGCCGCCAAGCGGGAATATGGAGTCCGACAACTGCGCCGCCGATAACTGATGTAAAAAATAACTCTGGTCTTTGGCGGAATCTTCGCCTTTTAATAATTGCGGCGCGCCGTCCGTTTCTCCTATGCGGGCGTAATGTCCGGTGGCAATCCGCTCGGCGCCGGCGTCTTTGGCGTAGCGGGAAAAAGCGGCGAATTTGATTTCACTGTTGCAGAGCACATCGGGATTTGGCGTTTTGCCGTCTTGTAAAGCGCGCAAAAACGGCGTGAAAACACGCATCCGGTATTCATCGGCGAAGTTGGCAACTTGCAACTCCACGCCCAAAACATCGGCGGCGGCGGCGGCGGCGAGTAAGTCGGCTTTGTCGTGACAGGCGGCATCGGTGTCATCATCCTCCCAGTTTTTCATAAAAACCGCGAAGACTTGCGCGCCTTGTTTTTGTAACAGGCGCGCCGCCATTGCCGAATCCACGCCGCCGGAGAGCGCCACCGCGATTTTTTGCTCAGCGGGAAAATCGCGCATAAATAAGATTATGCCAAAGGCGCGCAATTTTGTTTATAATGGTGCTTCTTGGAGAAGAGGAGACCTGAAGCATGCCTACTGATATTGAAATCGCCCAAAAGGCGTCCATGCATCCGATAATTGATGTCGCTGCCGCTCGTTTCGGCATTGCGGCGGAACATTTGGAACCATTCGGACATTACAAAGCAAAATTGTCTTTGGATTTGCTCGCGCAGAAGGCGGACAAACCGGACGGCAAATTAATTTTAGTCACCGCCATCACGCCGACCCCCGCAGGAGAAGGCAAAACCACGACTTCGGTCGGGCTGACTGATGCGCTGAATCACATCGGCAAAAACGCCGCCGCGGCGTTGCGCGAACCTTCGCTGGGACCGGTGTTTGGAATGAAAGGCGGCGCGGCGGGCGGCGGTTATGCGCAAGTCGTGCCGATGGAAGATATTAATTTGCACTTTACCGGCGATTTTTCCGCGATTTCGCTGGCGCACAATTTATTGTCGGCAATAATTGACAATCATTTACACCACGGCAACGCCAAACGTTTGGACTCCCGGCGGATTTCGTGGCGGCGGGTGGTGGATATGAATGACCGCGCTCTGAGACAAATTGCCGTTGGTTTGGGCGGCGCCGGCAACGGTTTTGCGCGCAATGACGGTTTTGATATTGTCGTGGCGTCTGAAATTATGGCGATTTTGTGTTTGGCGGAGTCATTACCTGACCTTAAAAAGCGTATCGCTGAAATTACCATCGGACTGGATTTGGATAAAAAACCAGTGACCGCCGCTGATTTGGGCGTTGCCGGCGCCATGACCGCATTACTCAAAAACGCACTCGCGCCCAATTTGGCGCAAACACTGGAAAACAATCCTGCGTTTATTCACGGCGGACCTTTCGCAAACATCGCGCATGGCTGTAATTCAGTGTTGGCGACTCGTATGGCGCTAAAAATGGCGGATTTTGTCGTTACCGAAGCCGGTTTTGGAGCTGATTTGGGGGCGGAAAAGTTTGTCGACATTAAATGTCGCAAAAGCGGACTGCGCGCCGATGCGGCGGTTTTAGTGGCGACCATTCGCGCGGTGAAATATCACGGAGGCGTCGCCCGCAATGATTTGGAGAAGGAAAATGTTGAAGCCGTGCGCGCGGGTTTTGAAAATGTGCGCCGACACTTACGCAACATTCAAGAGCATTACGGTTTGCCGGCGGTGGTGGCGCTCAATCATTTTTCCGCCGATTCCGAAGCCGAAATTGCCGCGTTTCGCTCTCTGTGCGCCGATGCCTTCGCCGACGTGGCATTGTGCCGTCACTGGGCGGACGGCGGAAAAGGCGCGGCCGAGTTGGCGGAAAAAGTTGTCGCGCTCACCGAAGGTAAAAGCTCCATGACAAGCGTCTATGATGACTCACTTCCGCTTATGCAAAAAGCGGAGGCGGTTGCGAGCAAGATTTACGGCGCCGGCGAAGTCGCCGCCTCACCGAAAGCCGCCGCTGATTTGGAGTCATGGCAGGAACACCACGGACATTTTCCGGTGTGCATTGCCAAAACCCAGTATTCATTTACCAACGAACCCGTCAACCGCGGACTGCCGCAGGACGGTTATCGCTTTTTTATTTCCGAAGCGCGCTTAAACACCGGCGCGGGATTTGTCGTCTTATTGGGCGGCGATATTATGACCATGCCCGGACTGCCGAAAACACCGGCGGCCTGCGCGATTGACGTTGATGACACCGGCGGCATTAGCGGATTGTTCTAAGGCAAAAAGCGCGCTGCGGAAAGAAGTCGTTTCCGCCCGTCGCCACATGACGCCCGTTGCCAAAGCGGACGCGTCTGCAAAGGTGTGCGCGCAGCTGATGCAGGCGCCGGAGTTTATAAAAGCCCGTTGTGTTGCCGCATTCGCGCCGATGGAGGAGGAAGTCAACATCTGGCCGCTGATTGAGGCATGCTGGCATGAAGGCAAAAAAGTGGGGTTGCCGCATGTATTATCGGCGCGAAAAATGTCTTTTCACATGACAACCGATGCGCGAGGGTTGGAAAAAGGATTTAAAAATATTTTACAACCGCCGATAACACACGCGCAAATTGCGCCGCAACTGTTTGATTTTGCCATTATTCCCGCGGTGGCGGTTGATTCGCGTCGATATCGTTTGGGTTATGGCGGCGGTTTTTATGATATATTTATGAATGAATTGGATTGCGCCGCGGTAACCTGTGCGACGGTGTTTCGTTGTCAGCGAGTCGTTGAAGTTCCGTTGGAGGCGCATGACAAACAAGTTAACATGATTATTTCGGAGTAAAACATTGGAATCTTTTTGGTCATCGTGTGTTGTACGTTTGCAGGAGCGTTTTGACGCCAATCTCTTTGACGCGTTTATTGCCGGCGCGCGCGCGGAACACGACGGCAACAGTCGTGTTTCAGTCATTGCGCCCAATCCCGCCGCCGTCCGCTGGCTCGAACAAAACACTCGCGCCGTGGTGCAACAAATCGCCTGCGAGATTTACGGCGAAAACACCGAAGTCGATTTTCGCATCGGAAAAGACGAACAACCGGCCGCGACTTCTTCCGCGCCCAAGTCCGGACGCGCCAAACCGGCGCGCCGCGCGACCTCTTTGCGCGAGGACTTTACTTTTAAAAACTTCCTTCCCGGACACTCCAACGAGCTCGCCCTGGTCGCCGCCCGGGTCATTGCCGAAGGCAACGCCGACCAAATAAGCCCGTTGTTGTTTTTGTTTGGACGCACCGGCATGGGCAAGACTCATCTGGCACAGGCCATCGGAAACCGTTATCAGGCGTTGTTTCCCGAGCGCCGCGTGCGTTATTTAATGGCTCGTGATTTTATGACCGATGTTGTCAACGCCTGCCGGCTTGACCATGTTGAAAAGTTTCGCCAGCGTTATAATGATTTGGACCTGCTGATTATGGACGACATCCAATATATCGGCGGCGAAAACAAAGAGCGGACACAGGAAGAGTTCTTTTTTATTTTCAACGGCATGTTTGACCGGAAGAAAATCATCGTTCTCACCAGTGACCGCGCCCCGGCGCAAATCCGTGAGTTTCCAAATCGCATTACCAGCCGGTTTATTTACGGCGTTCCCGCCCAGTTAACGGCGCCGGAACAGGAATTACGCGAGGCGATATTGCGGCAGAAAGCGGAACAACACGGCATTATGCTGGATGACAACATCATCCGTTTCATCGCCGAAAAAATCAAATCCAATGTCCGCGAGCTGGAAGGCGCACTGCATCGGGTATTGACCAACAGTCGTTTTCTCAACAAACCGCCGACTCTTGAATTGTGCAAGGATGCGCTGGCCGACCTCATCACGCCGAATCGTGAAAGCATCAATGTTGACCTTATTAAGAAGAAAACAGCTGAATTCTTCCGTCTTCGCGTTGCCGACTTGTCTTCCAAGCGCCGTCATCGGTCAATTGCTTATCCGCGGCATATTGCGGTTTATCTTTGCCGTCAAATGACCAATCTCAGTTTGCCGGAAATTGGCGAGCAGTTTGGCAGCCGCGAACATTCGACCATTTTGCATTCCTGCCGCAAGATTGAGAAGGAAATTAAGACCAATTCCAAACTGGAGGAGGATGTGCGGATTTTGGAGATGTTGATAAAGTCGTAGAAAAGGCTTGGAAGAATGTTTGATATCCGCGAACAACGTCCGCAAAACGCCTCTTTTGACGGGCGTCTTTTTTATACTTTTTGGCGAAAATCCGTGCAAAAACTATTCCCCTCTGCCTCACCGGCTTTTTGTTTCAAAGAAATAACACCGGTTTTGCACACCGTTTTAGCGTCCGCCGGCCATTATAAAACCTCCCAAAACCCCCGAAATATGCGGCTCTTTCTCCATTTTCCCAGCGTTTTCCCTCTTTTCGCGGACACCATCATCTTTAACAATTTTTTAATGTATAATAGTGTAAACAAAGGAGAAAGCCATGAACATTAAAGGGTCCCGCACTGAATTTCTGACCGGCCTGCAGAAGGTTATCTCGGCCACCCAAAGCGGCAATATTCATCCCATTTTGTCTAATGTGTTGTTAAAAGCCACGGGTAATAACGTGGATTTGATTGCCGGCGACCAAGAGACGCAGATTAAAGCGCCCTGTGGTGTTGTCGCGAATAAAAAGTTTGACGCCACCGTTTCGGCGAAAAAGTTTCAGGATATTCTGCGGCGTTTGGATACCGATGCAGAGGTGGCTTTTGATTATCAGGAAAAAGATGAAAAGAAAGAAGACTCCGCCCCGTTAATCAGCATTTCCTGCGGCAAGGCGCGTTATAAGCTTTCGGCGCTGAATCCGGATGAGTTCCCATTGATGGGGAAGAAATTAAAGTTTGAATCATTGTTGAAACTGCCCGCCTCTGAAATGCTTCGGTGTTTGAAAAGAGTGGTGTATTCTTCCGCGGTCAATTCACATCGGTTGAATTTGAACGGTGTTTTGTTGGAAGGCTCGGCAAGCGGATTGCGCGTGGTGGCAACGGACGGCCATCGCATGGCGGTGCAACCTCTGTCTCAGGGCAAATCACCGGGCGAGGTCCAACTTATTCTTCCGCTTAAAAGCGTGAATGAATTGGTTCGCAATTTGCCGGCGGAAGGTGATTCGGAAATTGAAATTTTAACCACCGACGCCAAATCTGAAAACCAAATCGTACGATTCATCGCCGCTTCGTTTGAGCTGACTTCGACCATTATCACCGACAGTTTTCCCGATTATGCCTCGGTAATTCCCCGCAACAATGACAAAACGGTGGGCATTGTCCGCAAAGATTTACTGGACGGACTGCAACGGGTGGGGGCGGTTGGCGACCGCGAACCGACGGTGGTGATGAATCTTGACAAAAACAAGGTGTTTTTGGAATGCACCAATCAAGACAATGACGTGGGCACTGATGAAGTCGCCGTTAAGTATTCCGGAGAGAAGATGGAAATCGGCTTCAATTTGGAATATCTGATTGAAATGCTGACGGCGGTGGAGGAAGACGGGTTTGAAATTAAAATTCTGGACGCTTCCAGCAGTGTGTTGGTTGTTCCCGCTGAAAAAAAGAAGGACTTTCAGTACATCATCATGCCGGTCCGATTGTAATGCGCGCGGTTAACTTACAAGATTATTCAACCGCCCGGCGTTTTGTTATATGAGTCGGACGCGCAACGACGGCGAATACGGCGCATCGCAGATTAAGGTTCTTAAAGGCCTGGATGCCGTACGCAAACGTCCGGGCATGTACATCGGCGACACCGGTGACGGTTCCGGACTGCATCACATGGTTTTTGAGGTGGTGGACAATTCAGTGGATGAAGCACTGGCGGGATTTTGTGACAGAGTTGACATCGTCATTCACGCCGACAATGCGGTGACCGTAACCGACAACGGACGGGGGATTCCGGTTGAAATGCATCCCACCGAAAAACGCCCAACGGCGGAAGTGGTGATGACTGAATTACACGCCGGCGGCAAGTTTGAAAACAACGCGTATAAAGTGTCGGGCGGACTGCACGGCGTGGGCGTGTCGGTGGTTAATGCATTGTCCGAAAAACTTTCACTGACAATATGGCGGGACGGCGCGATTCATCAAATGTCGTTTGCCCGCGGCAAGCCCTCCACGCCGCTGACGAAACAGGGCAAGATTGACAAGCGCGGGACCGAAATCACCTTTTTGCCGGACGCCGAAGTTTTTGGCGATGTCACCATTCACCGCGACATTTTGGCGCGCCGCCTGCGCGAGTTGGCGTTTTTGAATTCCGGTTTGACCGTGGTGTTGACTGATGAGCGTGACAAATGGCGCGAAGAGTTTCGGTTTGACGGCGGCCTGCGCGAGTATGTGGCGTTTATGAATGAAAACCGTTCGACAATTCACAAAAAACCGTTTTTTTACCACGGCGAAAGAGACGGCGTTGCGTTGGAAATCGCGATGCAGTGGAATGACTCTTATCAGGAAAACGTCATTTGCTACACCAACAACATTCCACAACGGGACGGCGGCAGTCATTTAACCGGGTTGCGCTCGGCGATGACAAGAACACTTAGAAACCATATTGAAAAAACAGAACCGGCGCGCAAAAACAAAGCCGAAGTCGCCGGTGAAGACATGCGCGAAGGATTGGCGTGTGTGTTGGCGATTAAAATTGCCGACCCGAAGTTTTCATCTCAAACCAAGGAAAAACTTGTGTCTTCCGAAGTGCGACCGGCGGTGGAAGAAATGATAGCCGACCAGCTGATGATGTTTTTGCAGGAGAATCCGGCGGAAGCGAAGGCGATTTGCGGCAAGATTGTCCAAGCCGCACACGCGAGAGAGGCGGCGCGAAAGGCGCGCGAAATGACGCGCCGTAAAAACGCTTTTGAAACCGCGGGACTGCCCGGCAAACTCGCCGATTGTCAAGAGCGGGACCCCGCCAAGAGTGAATTGTTTTTGGTGGAGGGCGATTCGGCGGGCGGCTCGGCAAAACAAGGACGTGACCGAAGCGTGCAGGCGATACTTCCTCTGCGCGGGAAAATTCTTAATGTTGAAAAAGCGCATGCCGGAAAGATTTTATCGTCCCAGGAAATCATGTCTCTGTGCACCGCGGTCGGAGGATTGAACGCCACCGGTGACAATGTGGACATTGACAAAGTGCGTTATCGGCGGGTGATTATCATGACCGACGCCGATGTGGACGGCGCACATATTAGCGCGCTGTTGTTGACATTCTTTTTCCGCCGCATGCGTGCGTTGGTGGAGGAAGGTTGTATTTATCTGGCACAACCTCCGTTGTACAAGGCGAAACGCAAAAAAGAAGAACGGTTTTTGTTGGATGATGATGAGATGGGCGCGTATTTGTTTTCGCTCGCGCTGACCGGCGCGTCTTTTGAAAGCAAGAAAGTGTCGTTGGATGCAAAAACGTTTTCACACAACGCCGAATTGTGGCGCGAATCCGAAAAAATCATCGCCGCCCACGGACGAACAGTTGATGAGGATGTTTTACGCGCACTGTTGTCTCTGACCGAATCGCTGAGTTTGGAAAACAAAAAAGAGGCGGAAGATTCGCTTAAACGCATTATCGGCGCTTTGGACGAAGACACAAAAGAAAAAATCAGCCTGCGCGCCGAACACGACGAGGCGCATAATGAATGGCGACTGTCGGGCGAACGGAGCGAACACGGCAATGTCCGCGAGTTTCGCATTGACAATCACTTTTTGGACAGCGGCGGTTAT
>JAWONR010000177.1:15121-22719 GCA_033865115.1 Candidatus Persebacter sydneyensis
TAACGCGCAAACTCTGGCGCCGGTCATCCGCCAACCGGGACGAGTGCGACTGGGCGGGAAAGACGGCGCCAAAAACGGCGGGAAGAACGCCAAAGACGTCAAAGATGTTTCCGCCGAAGTTAACGGGTTTCCGGCGGCGGTGGAATGGTTGTTGGCTCGGGTTAAAGACGGCATGTCGGTGCAGCGGTTTAAGGGACTGGGCGAGATGAACGCCGAACAATTGTGGGAGACGACAATGAATCCGCAAACAAGGCGGTTGTTGCAAGTGCGCGTGGAAGACGCGCAGGAAGCAGACCGAATATTTTCGATGCTCATGGGCGACGTGGTGGAAGAGCGTAAAAAGTTTATCGGCACTCACGCCCGTGACGTCGTCAATTTAGACGTATAAGCATCATGGCGTCAGGCAAAACGCTGATAATCGCTGAAAAACCGTCTGTCGCCGGCGACATCGCGCGCGCACTCGGCGGCGACATGCAAAGACGAAAAGATTTTTACGAAAACGAACAGTATGTCATCAGCTCCGCCGTCGGACATTTGTTGGAAATGATCGCGCCTGAAAAGTTCGAAGTTAAACGCGGCAAATGGCAGCTCGCCAACCTGCCGGTGTTGCCCGGTTATTTTGATTTGACTCCGATTACCGCCTCTGAAAGCCGCTTGAAAGTTTTGCAGAGACTTTACCGCCGCAATGATGTCGCCGAAGTCATTAACGCCTGTGACGCCGGACGCGAAGGTGAATTGATTTTTTGTAATTTAATGCGCTATCTCACCGGCGACAAAAACGGCAAGAACGTCCGTCGTCTGTGGCTGAGTTCCATGACTCCCGCCGCCATTCGCGCGGGATTTGACAAACTGCGCGCCGGTGATGAAATGCGCGATTTGCAACACGCGGCGGAATGTCGCGCACAAGCTGACTGGCTTATCGGCATTAATGCGACACGCGCCATGACCGCGCTGCATTCCAACTCCGGCGGTTTTATGTTAACCACTGTTGGACGCGTACAAACACCGACACTGGCGCTTTTGGTTGAGCGCGAACGCGAAATTAAAAGTTTCGTCTCCCGTGATTATTGGGAGGTTCATGCGTCTTTTTCCGCCGCCGCCGGAACTTATGACGGGCGGTGGATTAATCCGAAACCCGGCAAAAGCGAGGACAAAGAGGAAAAACCGGAGCGGATATTTGACGAAGAACGGGCGAAAAAGATAACCGAAGAATGTCGCGGACAAACCGGCAAGGCGACCGAAGCGACAAAACCGCAAAGTGAAGCGCCTCCGCAGTTGTTTGATTTGACATCGCTGCAACGCGAATCCAACGCGCGTTTTCACCTGCCGGCGCGTGCGACACTCGCCGCGGCGCAGGCGTTGTATGAACGTCACAAAGTCATCACTTATCCCCGCACTGATTCCAAGGCGCTGCCCGAAGATTATCCGGCGACTGTCGCAAAAACACTGGCGTCGCTGCAGCAACATCCGGAGTTGGGCGAGTTTGCCGCCGACATTCTAAAAAACAAACGAGTGAGCGGCGCGAACAAGCGCATTTTTAACAATGCGAAAGTGTCGGACCATTTTGCGATTGTGCCGACCGGAGTCCCGTTAAAACCAGGCGCGAAAGAATCGGAACAAAAAGTTTATCGCGCGATTCTTGTCCGGTTTCTGTCCGTATTTTTCCCTCCCGCCAAATATTTGACGACTGAAAGACGCACCGCCGTTGCATCACATATATTTTTGACCAAGGGGAGAGTCATGACCGACCCCGGATGGCGCGCGGTGGGCGGACAAAGACCGAAAGACGCCGAAATCGCGCCGATTAAAGACGGCGAAACCGTGTCGGTTGACGAAGTGCGAGATGAGAAAAAACAAACGACTCCGCCGCCGCGTTACAACGAGGCGACATTGTTGTCGGCGATGGAAGGCGCGGGCAAGTGGGTGGAAGACGAGGAGTTACGCGAAGCCATGCGCGCGCGGGGTTTGGGAACGCCGGCAACTCGGGCATCCATTATTGAAGGTTTGATTAGAGAGCGTTATGTCGTGCGCGACAATCGTGAGTTGTCGGCGACCGCGAAAGCGCAGTCATTGTTGCGGCTTTTGCGCGCGTTGAAAGTGGAGGATTTGACATTGCCGGCGATGACCGGTGAATGGGAACACAAACTTCGGCGCATTGAACAGGCGGATTTTAATCATGAAGAGTTCATGTCGGAGATTCGCGAGTTGGCGCGCCGCATTGTGTCGGCGGCTCAGGAGTGCGGCGAGGTGGAAAGTGTCGCCGGCGATTATGCGGTGTTAAAAAACAAATGTCCGGCGTGCGGAGGTGAAGTGCGCGAAACACATCGTCGTTTTTCGTGCGGTTCATGCGAATTTTTTATATGGAAGGCGTTGGCGGGACGTGAATTCTCCCCCGCCGAAGTGGAAGTGTTGTTGTCGGGTGAGGAAACAGAGCCGCTGGAGGGATTTCGCAGCAAGCTCGGACGCGAGTTTTCGGCTCCGATTGTGTTGCGCGAAGAAGAAGGACGTTGGCGGATGATATTCGCTTTTGAGCAGCGGGATGCCAAAGACATTCCCGAAGAAGAGTTGCGACAACAGGAGTCGGCGGGCACGTGTCCGAAGTGCGGCTCGACGGTGCGCATGACAACCGCGGCTTTTGTTTGTGAGAATAAGAGTGCGTGTGAGTTTTCCATGGGACGGCGACTGTTACAGCGAGAAATGAAGGCGGAGGAAATCACCGCGCTTTTGCGAGACGGCAAAACGCCGTTGCTTGCGGGTTTTATCTCCAAAAGAACGCGGCGTCCGTTTTCGGCTCATTTGACGATGTCTCTGACCGACAAAAGCGGCAAACTTGGTTTTGAGTTTGCACCTCGTAAAACCACCGCCGCGAAAAAGTCATATTCCCGTCCGTCTTCGAAGTCCGCGGCAAAACCGGCAAAAGCCGCCAAAAAGCCCGCTAAAAAGTCCGCCAAAAAAGCCGCGAAGAAAACCACCGCGAAACGCGGATAGTTGTTGACATGTTATTCCCAGATATGACATGTTTTCCACAGAAATAAAGGGGTTTTGAAAAGGGATATAAACAAAACCCGGGCGCTGTGATGGGATATAATACCATACATGGCGCAAGCACCTTTTCAAGTTTTAGAATCTCCGGAAAAACTGCAAGCTCCGCATGCGGTCGCCGCCGAGCAGTCATTGTTGGGCGCGTTGCTCGTCAACAACGAAGCGTGGGATGAGATTGACGGGAAAATCCGCGCCGAGCATTTTTATGACCGCCGGCATCAAGTGTTGTTTACGGCGGCGTACAAACTTTTTTCCGAAAAGTATGCGGACATTGTGTTGTTGATTCAGGAGCTCAAAAACAGCAACACTCTTGACGCGGCCGGCGGAGAGTCATACATCGCCGATTTGGCGGCAATTGGCGCCGCGCCCGCCAATATGCCGGCATACGCCGAAGAAATCAAAAAAACCGCACAAATGCGGCAGATTCTTTTGGTGTTGGGAGAAGTTAATGCGCGAGTGTTGCGTCCCGGCGGCAGTTCCCCGCGTGAGATTTTGGACGAAGCCGGCGCCAAACTCAACAGCATAGACGAAGACGCCGCGGGAGCCGGCATGAGTTCGGTGGCGAAAAAAGCGCATGATTTTTTCGACCATTTAACTGACATTGTTAACAAACAGGAATTTTTTCGGTTGCTCGGAGAGCCGACTGGATTTTCAACATTGGACAAAATGACGACCGGTCTTCACGGCGGCGATTTGGTGATTATTGCCGGGCGTCCGGGCAGCGGCAAAAGCGCGTTTGCGTTGAACATTATCCGTCACATGTCGGTGAATGGCGACGGTGTTTTGGTGTTTTCATTGGAAATGTCCGACCAGCAGTTGGTGATGCGGTTGTTGTCGCAGGAGCACATTGACATGCAGACACTTCGCACGGGCAAAGACCGGCGGGGGAATCCGATGAACAGCGACAACATTCGTCGATTTTCAGAGGCGGTGTCGGCGTTGGGCAAGCGTAATATTTTCATTGACGACAGCGGCGTGTTAACTGTTTTAGAGGCGAAAATACGCGCGCGGCGGATGTCGCAACAGATGTCGCGACAGGGCAAAAGACTGTCGATGATTGTGGTGGATTATTTACAGTTGTTGTCGGCGTCGGCGAATGATTCCGGCGAAAACCGCGCGCATGAAGTCGCCGTGATTTCGCGGGGATTAAAGGCGTTGGCGAAAGAGTTAAACGTGCCGGTGTTGGCGTTGTCACAACTTAATCGGAGCGCCAAGGAGCGCGCGGCAAAAGAGCCGTTGTTGTCGGACTTGCGCGAATCGGGCGCGATAGAACAAGACGCGGACATTGTGATGTTTTTGCATGAGAAAAACGGAGACGAGCCGGATTATTCCGCGCCGACGGAAGAGGGGACGCCGGTAAAGCTGATTATCGGCAAACAGCGGAACGGTCCGACGGGCAAGATAAATTTACAGTTTCAGAAACAGTTTTCTCGTTTTGCCGAGGTGGCGCGCGAAGAAGAGACGCCATCCGGCTCGAACTTTGGCTGATACCTCGGATGCGCACGCGCCGTGTTGTCGTCGTTCCGCATACAGCCGCCGAGATGTTTGCCTTGGTGGACGACATTTCTTCGTATCCGGAGTTTTTACCGTGGTGTTCGTCGGCGGAAGAGTCGCGTGACGGAGACAATGTTCTGGCGACATTGCACATTCGTTATTACGGCGTGAGTACGTCATTTACGACACAAAACCGTCACACATCGCCGTCTCGCATAGACATGGAGTTGTCAGCGGGTCCATTAAAGTCATTGTCTGGAGGCTGGCGTTTTATTGATTTGGAGGACGGGCGTTGTCGAGTGGAGTTTGTTTTGGAATATGATTTTGCCGGCGCGCTGGGAGCGATGTTTGGACGGGTTTTTCGCGCGGCTTTTTCTCGTTTTGTGGATGGTTTTATTGAGCGGGCGAATACACTTTACACCAACAACACAATGCAAGTGACGGTTGCGCGCGGGGAAGACGGAGAAAAGACACTGATTCTTCCGTCCGATGCAACGGTGGGAGACGCATTAGAGGCGGGCGGTTATGCGTCGGCGGAGTCGGCGGGTATTTTCGGACGTCCTTGTGAGCGCGACACGCCGTTGTCGGCGGGAGACCGGGTGGAGGTTTACACTCCTTTGCAGCAAGATCCACGCCAGCGTCGTCGTCGTCGGGCGGAACAATGAAAGACGAACGCCAGGCGGCACAAAAGCGCTTGTGTGAAAACCGGCGCGCCCGTCATGATTATGATATTTTGGAGACCTTTGTCGCCGGGTTGGTGTTGGAGGGATGGGAGGTCAAGTCAATAAGGAACGGGCGTGCCCAGATTAGCGAAAGTTATGTTGTGGTGTCTCGCGGCGAGTTTTATTTGTTAAACAGTCATTTTTCGCCTTTGTCATCGACTTCCACTCACAAAGAGCCGGAACCGTCACGCAGTCGAAAGTTATTAATGACGGCGCGCGAAATCCGCCGCATGTTGGGACGCTCACGCGAAGACGGACTGGCGTTGGTGCCGCTTAATATGCATTTGTCCCGCGGGAAGATCAAATTGTTGGTCGGTTTGGGACGCGGAAAGAAAAAGTTTGACAAACGACATTCAGTTCAAAAACGTGACTGGGACCGACAACAACACCGCATTCTAAAAGGCGGACGGCGGGATTGAGTTTGCATCCCGCCGCCGTTTTAGCGAGGATGGAGATTTCGACTTAGTCTTCTTTTTTTCTATTTTCCTTGTTCCATTTTTCTATAAACTCATAGAACTTTTCTAGTCCGGGGTTTTGAAACATTATTTCCCAGCTACTTCCACCCGTTTTTGGATAGTGCGCCATCTTAAAAACTTTTTCCCGCACTTTGTCAACTTCATCTTCAGAGACAAAATCATCAAGACCCTTGCCGGGTTTCCCCTCGCCTTTGAGCACTACCAAAACTGTCAGATGGCAACCTTTTAGGTGTTTTTGGCAATAGTGTTTAATGACAGCAAGCGATTCTTTGAAATCCCGCTGATATATGCCGGTCGGGCCGGATAAATCTTCATAAGTCAAGGTTTGCCTGTTTTGCGCCGCCCGTACTAGAACGGGCCATATTTGGAATGCGCGTTCCGCGTGTTTTTTTTGAAACTCCTGGTTTTTTTGTATTCCCATTACCTTTCTCCCTTCAAGTGAAATGAATGTTATTTTCTTTTCTCCATGCAGTAGCACGGAGACCCTACGATGTGCTTAGTTTCAGCAGAACAAATCACAGAACCATCGCATGCAAGACGGCATGCACGAATCCAATTTATATTTGGATCGCAAACATCATCTAGATTTTCTCGTTTGACCTTCCACCCCTCGCGCACTTCCGGCTCCGTAGCTGGCTCCGTAGCTAATTCCATCTTTGCCTTCGCTAATAGCACCTTGACAATTTCATCGTGTCCATTCGCTTTTGCTTTATGCCAAGCCGTCCGGCCTTTTTTATCTGCTATATCCCGCTTCGCTCCCGCCTCTAATAGCACTTTGGCAACCTCGGCATGTCCGTTATTTGCTGCCGCCATCAAAGCCGTCCAACCGCCCTCATTTATCTCATCCAAATTCGCCCCCGTCTCAATCAAGCGCTTGACTTCCACAAAATCTCCGTGTGCAGAGGCATGAATCAATGAATAAGGAACGACATTTTCCCGATGCCATTGATTGCCTTCATCGGCAACAGCAACATTTAAAACTGCCATCATTATGGAAGCGAAAAAAAGTGTAATAACAGGAGAATTGATTTTCATTAGATGACCTTTCTATTGTAAAAAAAGAGGATTAAAATACTTGGTGGAGCAAAAACCAACCGCGACGGGCAAGAATGCAGTGTTTATCCGAGTTTGCGGGGATTAGAAAACGGCGGATAGACAACGACTATTGATATTTTGTGCCACCAAGTATATAAGTTCCCATTTTTATACGGTCATAAGGCAAACCGGGGCAAACACTCCGCCCCGTTATCAGGGGCGGAGAATTCGTTTATGATCCGAAATTCTTCTCGTTTTTCTTGTTCCATATTTTTATAAAAACTTTGAGTTCTTTCAGCTTGGGGCTTTTCAGCGAGTCTCCCTTTTTTTGGGCAGAAGTAAAAACCTTTTGTCTTGCTTTGTCATAACCGCCTTCGGGCGCAAAATTTTCTCCGCCTGGTCTACCTGTTGTTTGGTCAACCACCAGTACGGTTAGATGACATTTCAGATTATCCTCGCAGTACCTGTAAATTATGTCAAGACTTCTGGCCATTCTTCTGCCACTCTTATGCGCGTTCCACTCTATGCCGGTCAGATTGTACAAATCCTTGTAAGTCATGGTTTGTTGGTTTTTTGCCACCCAAACTAGAACCGGCCATATTTGAAATGCGTCTTCCGCTCGCTGTTCAAGCAATTTTTCTTTTTTTACACTTTCTTTCTTTTTCATGGCTTCCTCCTTTTGTCAAAACATTACGTCGTTGCGATTGCTTCGGCACCGCCTAATTTATATCACAATTCGCTTGCTGTTTTTACGTGTCATTGGGGATGTTCGGGAATAATCCCAATTTGAGCGAAATTAGACAAAAACTCCCTAATTTCAAGCAAAAAA
>JAWONR010000178.1:0-20773 GCA_033865115.1 Candidatus Persebacter sydneyensis
TTGGCGGAGACCGCGTTTAGCGCACCGGTGCGAGTGGTGTATTTTTCAGTGGAAGACGCACCCAAAGTCCGTAGATAATAGGTGGTCTTCAATCCGCGCCGCCATGCCAATTTGTACATGGCATCCAGCTTTTTGCCCGACGGCTCCGCCATGTATAAGTTAAGCGACTGCGCTTGGTCAATCCATTTTTGACGCCGCGCCGCGCATTCAATCAACCATTCCGGGGCGACTTCAAAGGCGGTCGGATATTTGGCGCGCACCGTCTCCGGAATACGGGCGATTTGGTCAAGACGTCCGTCAAAATACTTAATGTCTTGCAACATGACTTCGTCCCAAATGTTCAACGCCTTTAAATCACGCACCAAATAGTCGTTGACAATGGTGAATTCGCCCGACAAGTTCGATTTGACAAAGATGTTTTGGTAAGTCGGCTCTATCGAAGCGGTAACACCGACAATATTGGCGATGGTCGCGGTCGGCGCAATGGCAACGCAGTTGGAATTGCGCATGCCATGCTTTTTGATGCGCTCGCGAAGAGTTTTCCAGTCGCGTGTTTCCGACAGATTGACTGCCAAAAATTCTCCGTTGGCGGGGTCGGTGTCGCCGCGCGCGTGCGCCAACAAACGCAAAGAATCTTGCGGCAAAATGCCCTGCGACCACAAACTGCCGGCAAAAGAAGAATATGGACCGCGCTCTTCGGCAAGCTCGGTGGACGCCCAATACGCCTCATAACAAATTATTTCCATCGCCTTGTCGGCAAACTCCACCGCCTCCTGCGAGTCGTAGGGTGTGTCGGTTTCATACAGGCAGTCCTGAAAACCCATGATGCCCAAACCCACCGGACGATGAAGTTCATTGGATTTCTTCGCCTTCTCCACCGCGTAATAGTTGATGTCAATGACATTGTCCAACATCCGCATGGCGGTTTTGACCGTGTCGGACAGTCGTTTTTCGTCCAACACGCCGTTTTCCATGTGTGCGGGCAGATTGACAGAGCCAAGGTTGCAAACCGCGATTTCATCGTCATTTGTGTTCAACGTGATTTCGGTGCACAAATTGGAGGAATGCACAACGCCGATATGCTGTTGCGGCGAGCGGATGTTGCAGGTGTCTTTAAAGGTAACCCACGGATGCCCGGTTTCAAACAACATGGTCAGCATGCGCCGCCATAATTCAACGGCGTTGATTTTTTTATGCTTCCGGATTTCACCCCGCGCCGCGCGCGCTTCATATTCCACATAGGCGCGCTCAAATTCCACACCCGACAAATCATGCAAATCTTTCGTGTCGGCGGGCGAAAACAAAGTCCATTCGCCGTTGGCGAGCACCCGTTTCATAAACAAATCCGGCACCCAGTTGGCGGTGTTCATGTCGTGCGTGCGCCGGCGCTCATCACCGGTGTTTTTGCGCAGCTCCAGAAACTCTTCAATGTCCAAATGCCATGTCTCCAAATAAGCGCACACCGCGCCTTTGCGCTTGCCGCCCTGATTGACGGCAACGGCGGTGTCATTGACGATTTTGAGAAACGGCACAACGCCCTGTGATTTGCCGTTGGTGCCTTTAATATGCGCGCCCATCGCCCGCACCGGCGTCCAGTCATTGCCCAAACCGCCGGCAAACTTCGCCAACATCGCGTTTTCCTGATAGGCGGTAAAGATGGAATACAAATCATCTTTTACAGTCGTGAGATAACAACTTGACAACTGCGAATGCAGTGTTCCGGAATTGAACAAAGTCGGCGTTGAACTCATAAAACGGAAGGATGACAACAACCCGTAAAACTCTTCAGCCCGCTCCGTGGGATTGTCTTCGTTAATCGCCAGTCCCATCGCAACGCGCATAAAAAACGACTGTGGCATCTCCAAACGCCGTCCGTTCGCATGCAAAAAATAACGGTCGTATAAAGTTTGCAGCCCCAAATAACCAAACTGTAAATCGCGCTCGGGACGCAACGCCGCACCCAGCCGCACAAGGTCAAACCTTTCCGCCAACAGAGGATTTAACAACTCGGCGTCAATGCCGCGCCGCACCATTTGCGTCAAATGTCCCGCATACAATCCTTCCATTTCGGCGCGCGACACCGGCCGTCCCAAAACCTCCAAACGCAAAGTGTCCAACAACAGGCGCGCACTCACTTGTGAATAGGCGGGTTCGCGCTCAATTAACGCCCGCGCCGCCAAATACATCGCCGTGTACACTTCATCATCGCGGATGCCGTCATACATTTCGCGCAGGGCGCTTTGCAATAAATAATCCGGATCTGTGGATTCCAGTCCGCGACATGCGTCCGCCAGGCGTTCTTGTAGTTCATGTACATCCAACAGTGTCTGCCCGTTGGCGGTGGTGACATGAATTTGTTTGGGCATTATTTCCCGCGCTTGTTGCTGCCGCACTTCCGCCCGTTTGTTGCGGTATATCATATATTCTCGCGCCACTTTGTGCTGTTCGCCGCGCATCAACGCCAATTCCACTTGGTCTTGAATTTCTTCTATGTGGAAGTTGCCGGCAATCGGTTTGCGCCGCAATAACGCCACGAGCACTCGGTCGGCGGTTTCTTCCACCTGCTTATGAATGCTGGTCGAATCCGCACCACTGGTGCCAAAAACCTCTAAAAATGCCTTTGTCAGGGCAATAACAATTTTCTGGCGGTCAAATTCCGCCACCGTGCCGTTGCGACGGATAATTTTGTAGTGCGACATCGGGTTTGACGATGATGACATCTGTGCCGTCTGTGTTTCCGTCTGCGGGGTGATACCCTGAGACGATGTGATTTCAGGCATGTTTTCTGGTCTGCGAATCTGCTCCATTTTGCGCTCCTTTTCAACGACTAATAAACAACTTTTGCACAACATTATAAACAAAAGACTACTCTTGTACAACAATATCGCGCTGATACGGGCGATATTTTACTCTCATATTTCGCGCTATTTCCTCTTAGAGAAAATATTTTTAGAGCCCGCGTCCGCACTGGTAGTGTCATTAAAATCCTCTAATTTTCAACAAAATGAGCCCAAATTCACCTAAATTCCGAGATAAATCACTATCCGTGCCGTCATAAGGCAAGAAAATCACGCTAATCGGCACCGGCATGAGGGCGCTTGGCGGGAACAATTTCCACCTCCCTGCGAAGGCGCCGTCATCTCCCGGCGCAAAAACAGCAGGGAAAGACGGGAATTTCGAGATTATTATGGAATTCTGTGGTATAATAACGATATGAACTCATTGCCAAAAGGAGGCACTCTAATGAAAAAATACTCGATAATTTGTGTGGCGGCAGCGGCGATGGCATTGGCCGGCGGCGTACAGGCAGGTGATTTTGTCACGCGAGCCAAGGTTTTGGACTCAAAACCAATTATTGAGACCGTTTATGAGCCGTATGAATCGTGCAGCTATGAAACGCGCAAACGCTCACGCACTCGCGGGTCAAATACCGGAGAAAAGATTATAGGCGGAGTCCTGGGCGGCGCCGCTGGTAGCGCTATTGGAAGCGGCACCGGACGCGACATCGCCGCAGGCGCAGGCGCGTTTCTCGGCAGTGAAATCGCGGACGGCGACGGAGTGAGTGAAGGCGAAATCATCGGCGGTATCGCCGGCGGGATTGTCGGTAACCAAGTCGGCAAAGGTCGCGGTAAGACAGTCGCGACCAGTGCAGGCGTTCTTCTCGGCGCAATTGTCGGCGATAACCTCCAGCACGGCGGCGCGAAACAACAACAATCCGGAGCCGGCGAAAAAGTCCGCGTTTGCGAACAAAAAGAACGCGCCAAAAAAGTCATCACCGGTTATGAAGTTGTTTATGAATATGGCGGTCTTAAACAAACAGGCGTTTTGCCCTACGCGCCCGGCGAATATGTGGATATTAATGTCGGCGTTGAATTGGTGGAAGACCGAACAAGCCGCGCGGTTAATTAATACTTCATCCGCCGGCAAATGCGCATGTTATTTGTCATTGACCCGCCGGCACGGCTAAATCCACGCAAAGACTCCACCATCGCCTTAATGCGCGCGGCAGCTCGGGCGGGTGACGACATATTCGCCGCCACGCCGGTTGACTTGAGCATGAGCGGCGGTGATGCAGTGGCAACGGCGCGGCAGTTGCAAGTCAGCGAAGAACACACGCCGTGGTTTGTCGCCGATGACGCCAAAAAGTTTCGCGCCGAAGATTTTGACATGGTGTTGATGCGGGCGGAGCCTCCGGTGGATTCTCGTTTTATCGCCGCCACCTGGGTGTTGGACGCGTTTTCATCGCCGGTGGTCAATGCGCCGCGCGCGTTGCGCGAAATGAATGAGAAGTTGGCGATTTTACGGTTTCCGCAATTCATCGCGCCGACAATAGTGAGCGCCGATATGGATGAAATTGCCGCATTTTGTGACGAACATGACGGCGCGGTCATTAAACCGTTGCACGGCATGGGCGGACGCGGCGTTTATGTCTCGCCGAAATCGGATATGAATTTGCGCTCGGTGGTGGAGCTTGTCGGCAACGGCGATATGATCATGGCGCAACGTTATATCCCGGCGGCGCGCGAAGGCGATGCGCGTGTTTTTGTCATAGACGGCAAGCCGGCGGAACACATGTTAATGCGCGTGCCGCGCGCGGATGACCACCGCGGCAACATGGCGGCGGGCGGACGGGCGGAAGCGCGCCCGATTGGTGATTCAGCGCGCGCCATTGCCGAAGTCGTCGGTCCGGTGCTTGCCGATGCCGGTGTGTGGTTTGCCGGACTTGATGTCATTGGCGATTATTTGACTGAAATTAATATCACTTGTCCCACCGGATTGCGTGAAGTCCGAGACCAGACCGGGGATGATTTGGCGGAATCCGCAATTGCCGCTTTGCGGCGGAGTATTACATGAACGTCTTTTTATTACGCAGATGTTTATGGGCGGCGTTGTTGTTGCCGTTTCTCGCCGGTTGCGGAGACAAGGCGCAAACGCAAACCACCGCCCGTGGCGATGAAGTTTTCGGCACACAAGTGTCCGTTGTCATCAACGACATACCCGAAGCGGAGGCGACGGAGATTATAGGCGAAGTTTTCGCGCACTGGCGCAATATGAATACGCAGTTTCACGCGTGGAAGGGAGACGGTGAATTGGTGGAAATCAATCGCGCCATGGACGAACAACGGTTGCCGGTGACGGTGAGCGAATCAATGGCAACGGCGATTTCATTGGCGGTGACTTATTCATGGCATACCAACGGTAATTTCAATCCCGCCGCCGGCAGATTGTTTGCATTGTGGGGGTTTCATTCCGACTCACTCCCCGCGCGTCCGCCGCCGGAAGACGAACTCGCCGCTTATTTGGCAAAACAGCCGGACATGCGCGATGTTGATTTGCGCGAGCGGGTTTTAGTGGGCGCGCCGCTTCAGACGAAGTTTGATTTTGGGGCGCTTATCAAAGGCGTGGCGTTGGACAACGCGCGCGATATTTTGCGAAGTCACAATGTTAAAAACGCGCTTATCGTCACGGGCGGTAATATTATGGTTCTCGGCGAAAACCACGGTCGTCCGTGGCGTATTCGTTTACATCCGTCAAACTATCATGTGTCACTGGCGGACGGCGAAGCGGTGGCGACTTCCGGCGGCAACCCTCGATATTTTGAATATGAAGGGCGGCGTTATACCCATATTCTTGACACGCGGACGGGACAATCCGCCGATAATATCGCGGCGGCGACCGCCATTAGCAGCGACCCGAAACATGCCGGCGCCATCAGTGACGCCGCTTCCACCGCGCTTGTTATCGCCAACGAAGAACAGGCGGAATATATGATTGACAACTTCAAACTCGCCGCCGGATTGCAGGTCGCCGGCGAAGGTGAGTCTCTCATGTGGGCGGGCATGGAAGCGCGCATTCGCGCGGACAAAGAAAGCCAATAACGCCGCGCCGAAAGCGCGACTCACTCAAACCAAAATCGGATTGGGCGCTTCTAAATTAATATCGTATTTTTTCGCGGCTTGCGCGGCGACTGACGCGGGAATTTTGCCTTCCATCGCCAAGGCGGACAAAGTGGCGTAGACAATGGCATGACGGTCAACTTCAAAATGGCGGCGCAGGTTCCACCGCGTGTCGGAACGTCCAAAACCGTCCGTGCCCAACACCGTATAACGCGCCGGCACAAAGGCGCGAATTTGGTCGGCATACAGGCGAATGTAATCCGTCGCCGCCACCACCGGTGAGTCATCACCGCCCAGCATGGTTTCAACATGCGACTTGCGCGGTTTTTTTGCCGGATGTAACATGTTGTGGCGCGCGCAATCATGTCCATCGCGCGCCAAAATATTAAAACTGGTTGCGCTGTAAACATCGATGGCAATGCCGAAATCTTTTTCCAACAACGCCGCCGCCGCTATTGCTTCCAGCAAAATAGAGCCGCTGCCGAGTAACCGCGCGCGCGCCTTGGGTTTTTTCGCCGCGCTTTTGACAATGCGGTGCATGCCGCGCAAAATATCCGCTTCCGCACCCGACGGCAGGGCGATGTGATGATAGTTTTCGTTCATCAATGTAATGTAATAAAACACATCTTGTTGTTCTTCCAACATCGCTTTTACGCCGTCTTGCATAATGACCGCCAGTTCGCAGGCAAAAGACGGGTCGTACGAGCGACAGTTGGGAATTAAATGCGCCTGTATCTGACTGTGTCCGTCTTCGTGTTGCAGTCCTTCGCCGTTTAACGTCGTGCGTCCCGAAGTCGCGCCCAATAAAAAACCGCGCGCGCGCATGTCGCCCGCCGCCCATGCCAAATCGCCGATGCGTTGAAAACCAAACATGGAATAAAAAATAAAAAACGGCAAAATTTGTGTGCCGTAGCTGCTGTATGCGGTCGCCGCCGCTATCCATGACGACATCGCGCCGGCTTCATTGATGCCTTCCTGCAAAATCTGACCTTTTTTGTCTTCCCGGTAAAACATCATCTGGTCGGCGTCTTCGGGACGGTACAATTGTCCGTGCCGGGAATAAATGCCCAGTTGGCGAAACATGCCTTCCATGCCAAAAGTTCGTGATTCATCCGGAACAATCGGCGCGATGTGTTTGCCGATTTTTTTATCGCGCACCAATGTCGACAAAATCCGCACAAACGCCATGGTGGTGGAAATTTCACGCTTGCCGGTGTCTTCCAAAAGCGCTTGAAACGCCGACAACGGCGGTGCCGGCAATGACTCCGGCGCGCTTCGCCGGCGCTTTGGAACACCGCCGCCCATGGCTTTTGTCCGCTCTTTGAAATAACGCATTTCCGGTGCGTCATCATCAGGTTTGAAAAACGGCACTTCGCCAATTTTATCATCGGAAATAGGCAGGCGAAAACGGTCACGCACGCGGCGCAGCGCTTCATCGCTGATTTTCTTTTGTTGATGTGCGATGTTGCGCGCTTCACCGGCGTCGCCCATGCCGTAACCCTTGATGGTTTTCGCCAAAATTACCGTCGGCTGTCCTTCATGATGAAACGCGTCATGAAACGCCGCATAAACTTTATGCGGGTCGTGTCCGCCGCGATTGAGCCGCCAAATATCATCATCGGTCATGGCGGCGGTCATTTCTTGCAGTTCCGGATATTTGCCAAAAAAATGTTCGCGAATATACGCGCCACTGTTGGCGCGGTAGGTTTGATAATCGCCGTCCAGTGCTTCTTCCATGCGCCGCCGCAAAAATCCCTGTTCATCCCGCCGCAACAGCGAATCCCAATACGAGCCCCAGATGACTTTGGTCACATTCCAACCGGCGCCGCGAAAACCGCCTTCCAACTCTTGAATAATTTTGCCGTTGCCGCGCACCGGCCCGTCCAGTCGTTGGAGGTTGCAATTGACGACAAATATCAAATTATCCAATCCTTCGCGCGCCGCCAGTGAAATCGCGCCCAGTGATTCCGGCTCGTCCATTTCGCCGTCTCCCATAAACGCCCACACTTTGCGGTCGGTGCGTGGAATTAATTCACGGTTTTCCAAATAGCGCATAAATCGCGCTTGATAAATCGCCATAATCGGTCCCAATCCCATGGACACCGTTGGAAACTGCCAAAAATCGGGCATCAGCCACGGATGAGGGTAAGATGACAAACCGCCGCCGATTTCGGCGCGAAAGTTGTCCAACTGCTCTTCGCTAATTCGTCCTTCCAAAAACGCGCGCGCATAAATGCCCGGCGCGGAATGTCCTTGAAAATACACCAAATCACCGTAATCTTTCGCGGCGGACGGTGCATCCTGCAAACTTCCGCGAAAGAAATGATTGAATCCTACGTCGTATAACACCGCCGAAGAGGCAAAAGAGGCGATATGTCCGCCCAAATCACCCGGTTTGCGATTGGCGCGCACCACCATTGCCAGCGCGTTCCAGCGAACGTAGGAGCGAATCTTTGCTTCGTATTCCGAATTGCCCGGCAACGGTTTTTGACGTGACGGCGGAATGGTATTAATATAGGCGGTGTTCGCGGAATACGGCACATAAGCGCCGTCCTGCCGCGCTTGGTCTATTAAGCGTTCCATCAAAAAATGCGCGCGTTCCGGCCCGTGGGCGGCGACAACCGCATCCAGTGCTTCTTCCCATTCCCGTGTTTCTTCAGGGTCAATATCCGTGAACGGATTTTTCATAAAAACCTTTCTATATCCGCCGATTTTACCGAATATTCCGCCCATTCCCAAATATCCGCGCGCGCGGACAATTTTCCGGCGAAACAAATTTGGCGAAAGATGGAGAATTCATTTATAATATGTGTCATGTCGCTTACGCGAATGACCAAAGTGGTGTTATGCATCCTGCTGTCGGCGGGGCTGTCGGGGTGTCCGGCGGTGGTGGTGGCGGGTGCCGCGGGCGGCGCGGTTGTCGCCAATGATGAACGCACGACCGGCTCGCTTTTGGAAGACGAACTGATCGAACTCAAAACCCGCAAGCAAATCTCCGAAAAACTCGGCGGACGCGCCAACATCAGCGTCACCAGTTACAACCGCCGCGTGTTGCTCACCGGCCAGGCGCCTTCCGAAGAAGTGCGCGAAGAAGCCATCGACATTGTGCGGGTGATTCACAATGTGCGCGGCATCATTAATCAAATTGAAATCGCCAACCCGTCTTCGCTGACTTCGCGGGCGTCAGACGCCGCTTTGACGGCGAAAGTTAAATTTGAACTGTGCAATATTCAACACGACAATTTTTCGTGTCTTGATGTCAAAATCGTCACCGAGCTGGGTGTCGTTTATCTGCTGGGATTGGTGGATAGAGAGACGGCCTCCATCGCCATTCAAACCGTCCGTAAAGTGCCGGGCGTGATTCGCGTTGTGCGTAATTTTGAATATCGCTGATTGTCCGCCGGCGTTGTCCGTTGTCGGACGACGTTCAGATTTCCAACATTTCAAAATCTTCTTTGCGCGCGCCGCATTCCGGACATGTCCAATTGGGCGGCACATCTTCCCAGCGCGTACCGGGCTCAAGACCTTCGTCGGGCGCGCCTTGTTCTTCTTCGTACAACCATCCACAAATCTGGCACATGTAGGTGCGATAAGGCATCATATCCTCTATTGTATATGAAAACGCCGCCGCTTGTATTGATTTTTTCCGCGCTGGACGGCACCGGCGGCGCCGGCATTGTCGCTGATTGCCGCGCCGTCACCGCCGCCGGCGCACTGCCGTTGGTGATTTCCACCGGCATCGCCGCACAAAACTTGGACGGCGTTTTGCAGTTTTGGCGCACGCCGTCTTCGCAAATTCGCGGACAATTCGCCGCGTTAAAGAACGCTCCCGTCGCCGCCGTTAAAATCGGTGTTGTTGGTGAAGTCGCGCCTGTTGTTGAATGTGTCCGCGACTTGGGCGATGTGCCGGTGATATGGGATCCGGTGTTGTCGCCGACTTTTGGCGCGCCGTTTGCCGACAAAACTCAAATCCGCCGCTTGCGTAAACAACTTCTACCGCTGACTTCCGTTGTCACGCCCAATCGAAAAGAACTTGCGACACTCGGCGAATCGCAAACATCCGCCGTTGCCATGCGCGCGCTGTTTGACGGCGGCGCGCGCATGATATTAATTACCGACACTCATCCCGGCGCTCGTGTCCGGTGTGCGTTACATGACTCGGCGGCGGGACGTCCGCTGTGGACGGGAGAATGTCGGCGGCGGCGGGGTGAATTTCATGGCGGCGGTTGTTGGTTGTCATCGGCGTTTGCGGCGCGTTTGGCGGCGGGTGATTCGCCAAAGTCGGCGGCGGCAAAAGCGCATAAAATTACCTTGTCCGCAATTGAAAAAGCATTCCGCGTCCCCAAACTCGGACGACAACATCTTTTATTTTCCGGTTGAATTGAAATTGAATTGACATGCGCCGCTTGACAAACGCGGCGTAAATCATTGTCCGTGAAGTTATCGCGTGAAGTTATCGGCGCGCGTTGGCGTTTATGCGGGTGATAAGATTTCTTCCACAACCGCCATGACTTTGCCGGTCATGTGGTCGCAGGTGAGTGAGAAAACCGCCTCCGCTTTTTCACTTAACGAGATGCGATTGAATGCGATGGCGGGAAGATTGATGTCGCCGTTGCGCAGCCACATGCGCAAATGTCCCCGTCCGACTTGCCGCTGGTCGGAAACCGAAAACTCGCCGGCGAATAACGGGCGTTCAAACTCTTCGCCCCACACCATTCTTTCCAAATACGCCACCGCATGCGGCGTGATTTCACTCATCGGCGGTGTTTCATCCACTTCCCACTGGGGAGGAGGATTTAGAGATTTGAGACGTTCGCAATGTTTGATAAATGCGCGCTTCACAGGTTCAATTTCGCTCGCGGAAATGCCGACTGCACGCCGATGACCGCCAAAACCGAGGATGATGTCCGTTCCGCATTCTTCCGCGACCGCGGTGGTGAGCGCATGCAAATCCCACTCCGGCGGCGCGCGACCGGAACCGCGCCAAATATCATTACACCGTGAAAACACCACCGCCGGACATTGATGCAAATTCGCCAACCGTCCGGCGACAATGCCGGAAACGCCCGGCGGCCATGCCTCATTCGCCGCCACCGCCGCCGGCGGACCCAAATTCATAGTTTCGGTTTGCGCCATAATTTCTTTTACCGTCTCTTTGCGCCGGTCGTTGAGTTCGGACAATTCACGCGCCGCCGCCTGCGCATCATCATTGGTTTTCGCCAGCAAACATGCCATCGCCCGGTCGGCGCAATCAAAGCGCCCGGCGGCGTTAATCCTTGGCGCGATATGGTGACTGATGTCGCGACAAGTGACGCCGCGAATGCGTTTGCCGCCCGCCAGTGCCGCCAAACCATGTCGCCGACCGCGGCGCATGTGCTCCAAACCCGCGCCGACGATGGTGCGATTCATCGCGTCCATCGGCATGCAATCGGCAACGGTGCCGACCGCCGCCAAATCCAAAAACTGATTCATTTTTAATTTTCCCTGCACATGCCGTCGCAACGCCGCCATCACATAAAACGCCACGCCGGAACCGGAAAGATTGGCGCCTTCCGGGCGCGTTGTCAATTTTGGATTGACAATACAGTCGGCGTTCGGCAACTCTTCCGGCGGCAAATGATGGTCGGTGACGCACACGGTAATATTCAACGCTTTGGCGCGCGCCACCGCTTGATTCGCCGAAATACCGTTGTCCACTGTTAATAAAACACCAATGCCGTCTTTTGCCGCCTGTTCAACAATGGCTTCGTGCAAGCCGTAACCGTGTTTAAGACGGGAGGGAATTTGCCATGTCACTTGTGCGCCGAGTTCCTGCAAACATTCATGCGTAAGCGCGGAAGCGCATAAACCGTCGGCGTCATAATCGCCGATGACGCATATTTTTTTTTGCTCGCGAATTGCTTCCGCCAAGACATGACATGTTTTGTCAATGTCAGGCAAAAAGTCGGGCCGCGGCAGTGTTTCCAGCAACGGCACGGCGTCTTCAGGAGCGGTAATTTCACGCGCCGACAAAATGCGCGCGGCGAGCGGCGGCATTTTTTGCTCGCATAACTTGCGGCGCAAGTCTTCGCTCCCATGACGGATGCGAAAGGAGGTCATCGGCGCCGGTTCATGTCATGCGCGCGCCGGAGTCATCGCCGACAATGACCGCATCGGCGCGGCGGCGGGAAAAAATGCCGTTGTCTACCACGCCGGGAATGGCGTTAATTTCCATTTCCATTGTTGCGGCGTCTAGCAAATCCAAACCGCGCACATCCAAAATCCAGTTGCCGTTGTCGGTAATAAATCCTTCGCGCCACTGGGGACTGCCGCCCATCGCCGCCAACTTGCGCGCGGCAAAAGAACGCGCACACGGCAACACTTCCACCGCCAGGGGAAACTTGCCCAGTCGCGACACTAATTTGGAAGAATCAACAACGCATACAAAACGCCGCGCGCATCCCGCCAACACTTTTTCGCGCGCGTGTGCGCCGCCGCCGCCTTTTAGCATTTGTAAATTGTCGTCAATTTCATCGGCGCCGTCCACATACAAATCCAACTCTGAAATGTCATCATTGCAGGCGAAACCGGCGGCGGCTAAACGCCGGGCGGTGCGTTCCGAACTCGCGCGAATGACGGTGATTTTGTCCCGCAAAGGCGGTAGCAGGTCAATAAAATAATCGGCGGTGGAGCCGGTGCCGACACCCAATGACACGCCGGATTCAATTAGTTCCGCCGCTTTCGCCGCCGCCGCTCGTTTTTGTGATTCTAAATCCGCCATTTCCCATTGTAGCAAAATTCCCCGCCCGGCGTTGTTCATATTTTCAATCCCGCCTATTTGAATTCTCAGTCAAAAAATCACCGGCGTGAAAAAGTGAATATTCATGCCGCACAATTTCAAACGCGCGAAAGACGCGTGATATTCGCCGCCGGCGGTGATAAATCGGGGTTTTTGCCGCCCGCCGCGGGGGCGGAGCGGGCGGGAATTATGCTACAATGCGGACATGTCTCGCCGCATTTTAATTACCGCCGCCCTGCCGTACGCCAACGGCGACATTCACCTCGGGCATTTGGTGGAATATATTCAAGCGGACATTTGGGCGCGATTCCAAAAACTGCGCGGCAATGAATGTTATTTTGTTTGCGCCGATGACGCCCACGGCACGCCCGTCATGTTGCGCGCCGAGGCGGAAAATGTCGCGCCGGAAAAGTTAATCGCCCGCATGCGTGAGAATCATCTGCGCGACTTTGGCGATTTTCACATTGCTTTTGACAACTATCACAGCACGCATTCGGAAGAAAACAAAATACTGTCGGAAGAAATGTTTCGCCGTTTGCGCGACAAGGGATGCATTGCCCGCCGCGACATTTCACAGTTGTTTGACGGTGAAAAGGGAATGTTTTTGCCCGACCGTTATGTGCGCGGCGAGTGTCCGAAATGCGGGGCGGATGAACAATACGGCGACTCATGCGAAAAATGCGGTGCGGCGTATTCTTCCGCGGAATTAAAAAATCCGCGTTCCGCATTGTCGGGAGCCGCGCCGATACAAAAAGAATCGTCGCATTATTTTTTGCAGTTGAACGCGATGAAAACGGAACTGGCGGAATGGACGCAGGCGGAGATTGACGCCCCCGATGGCGGAGGTCGCAAAATCCCGCGTTTACAAAAAGAAGCGGCGAACAAAATGCGCGAATGGCTTGATTCGGATTTGCGTGACTGGGATATTTCGCGCGACCCGCCTTATTTTGGTTTTCGCATTCCCGATGTTGAAGAGGAGAAATATTTTTATGTATGGCTGGACGCGCCCATCGGTTATATGGCGAGTTTCCGCCATTTTTGCGGTGATGACGGCGAGAAGTTTGACGGTTTTTGGCGCGAAGACAGCGCGGCGGAGTTGTATCATTTTATCGGCAAGGATATTTTGTATTTTCATGCGTTGTATTGGCCTGCGATGCTTCACAACGCCGGTTATCGCCGTCCGACTCGCATTTTTGCGCACGGTTTTCTGACTGTGAACGGTGAAAAGATGTCCAAGTCTCGCGGCACTTTCATCACCGCCCGTCGTTATTTGGAGCGGGGATTGAACCCGGAGTTTTTGCGTTATTATTACGCCTGCAAACTGGGCGACCGCATGGATGATTTGGATTTAAACTTACGCGATTTTTCAGCGCGCGCCAACGGTGATTTGGTGGGGAAGTTAATAAACATTCCCTCACGGGTGGCGGGTTTTTTGACGCGTCATTTTGGAGGTGTTTTGGATGCGCCGGCGGGCGCGCATTATGATGATTTTGTCCGTCCGGTGTTGGCGGCGGAAGACGAAGTGGCGGCGGCTTATGAAAACCGCCGTTATCATGACGCGGTGCGGGCGTTAATGCGCGTTGTTGACATGGTCAATGCGCGCATAGACGTTTGCGCGCCGTGGCGGATTGCAAAAGATGAAAACCGCCGCGAGGAATTACAGGCGGTGTGCGCCGCCGCCATGCGCGCTTTTCATTTATTAATGGTGATGTTGCAGCCGGTGTTGCCGTCAACGGCGACGGCGGCGGCAACGATGCTAAACGCCCCCATGGCATGGGATGACGAATTAACTCCGTTGCCCGAAGGACATGCGATAGGCAAATATAGTCATTTGCTTCGGCGCATGACCGACGCCGACATTGACGCGTTGATTGCGCCGGAGTCGGAAGAATCAACAACTCCCGGAACGTCGGTGGTGGAGGCGACTGATTTTGCCAAGATGGATTTACGCGTGGCGGTGGTGGAGGCGGCATGTGAAGTGGAAGGCGCCGACAAGTTATTAAAACTGTCACTGGATGTCGGTGACGGGCGGCAACGACAAGTGTTTGCGGGCGTGCGCGAACATTATCACGCGGATGAATTGGCGGGACGGCGGGTGTTGTATTTGGCGAATCTTAAAACGCGAAAGATGCGTTTTGGCAGTTCGGAAGGCATGGTATTGGCGGCGGGGAACGGCGAACAATTGTGGTTGGTGTCGCCGCCCGATGACGCGCCGGCGGGGGCGAGGGTGCGCTGATGAAAATTGTGGTATTCGGCGGCAACGGATTTATCGGACGGCATTTGGTGCGGTTGTTGTCCGGGCTCGGACACGAGTTGACGGTGCCGGTGCGCGACCGTGAAAAAGCGAAAGAATTAATTATGTTGCCGTCCACTGACGTGGTGGCTTATAACTCGTTGTCGCCGGCGCAGTTGTCGCCGTATTTACGCGGAGCGGATGCCGCGGTTAATTTAACCGGAATCTTAAATGAGCGCAGAGGCGGTGATTTTATGCGCACGCATAACGAGTTTGTGCGGATTTTATGCGAGTGTTGTGCGGCAGAGTCGGTGCGCCGGTTGGTTCATGTGAGCGCGTTAAACGCTCTTGGCAACGCGCCCAGTGAGTATTTGCGCAGCAAGGCGAAAGGCGAGCAGATTATTCGCGCCGCGCCGGTGCGGTGTGTAATTATCCGTCCGTCGGTGGTGTACGGCCAAGGCGATGCGTTTGTATCATTGTTTGTGCGTATGGCTCGCCGTTTGCCGGTATTAATGTTGCCGTGCGCCGATGCTGAAATGCAGCCGGTCGCAGTGGGTGATTTGGCGGCGATTATCGCGCATGTGATAGAAACCGGCGAAGAAGACCGCAAAACTTTACAAGTAGGCGGTCCGCAAAGATTAACACTGTCGGAAATCGTCCGTGCCGCGTTGTCCGCCGCGCAGACACCGCGTCCGGTCGCGGATTTGGGACAGTTATCATCGTATATGCTGGCGATGGTCGCCGAGGCGACACCGGGCGTACACATACTCAGTCGTGACAATTGTTTGTCGGCGACACGACCTTCGGTGGTGTCCGGTGAAAACGATGCGGCTCGCATTTTGGGTGAATTAACGACATTGCAGGCCGGACTGGCGGCGATGTTTGCACAATCAACGGGAGCCGACGTGCGCGCTCGCGCTCGTCGCTGATTTTGGAGGTTTATTTGGTCGGCGGCGCGGTGCGTGATGCGCTGCTGGGGCGCGACTGCGATGACCGTGATTTTGTTGTTGTCGGTGAAACGCCGGAAAGCATGTTGGCCGCCGGTTATAAGCCCATCGGCGAGTCTTTTCCCGTATTCTTACATCCAAAAACCGGCGAAGAATACGCTCTCGCGCGCACCGAGAAAAAACACGGACGCGGACATCGCGGTTTTATTTTTTACGCCGCGCCGGAAGTTTCATTGGAAGATGATTTATGCCGCCGCGATTTAACAATTAACGCCATGGCGCGTGGAGAAGACGGTGTGTTAATTGACCCTTTTGGAGGCGCGCGCGACATTGAAGCGAAGGTATTGCGTCATGTGTCGCCGGCGTTTGTAGAAGACCCGTTGCGAATTTTTCGCGTTGCCCGTTTTGCGGCGATGTTCCCCGATTTCACAGTCGCCGATGACACGCATGCGTTGATGTCCGATATTGTTCGCGATGGCGAAGCGGCGGAGTTAAGCGTGGAACGCGTGTATGCGGAACTTGAACGCGGTTTTGCCGCCGCCCGTCCGTCTCGAATGTTGCAAGTTTTGCATGATTGCGGCGCGTTGGCGGTTGTGTTGCCGGAACTCGCCGCGCTTGACGGCGTGCCGGAGCGCAAAGACTATCATCCCGAAGGCGATTCATTCATTCACACGATGATGACTTTGGACGCCGCCGCCGAGTTGGGTTTGTCCGCCGCCGAATGTTTTGCGGCGGCGTTGCACGATATTGGAAAAGCCACAACACCGCCGTCAATATTACCGAGTCATCATGGACACGAGGCGCGGGGGGCGAAAATGGCGGCGGCGTTGTGTGCGCGTTTGAGAGTACCTCGCCGATTTGCCGATTTGGCGGTTTTATCATGCGCCGAACACGGCAATGTCCATAATGCGGAAGAACTCCGTCCCGGAACACTCGTGGATTTGTTGTTGCGATTGGATGTGTTTCGCCGACCGGCTCGCGCCGAATCGGTGTTGCGTGTTTGCGAGGCGGATTATGCTTATTGGCCGGCGCGGCGCGGGACGGAATATCCGCAAGGGGCGTTTGTTCGCCGTGCGTGGGCGGCGGCGGCGAGTATTGACACCGGAGCCGTGGCAAAACATGCGGCGGAAAAACACGGCAATGACGCCGAACAAATCTCCGCGCAAATCAGACAAGAGCGCATTAAGGCGATTCGCCAATTTCGACAAGCGGAGATTGATACCGATTCCCCGCCGTCTCATTCCTCCGGGCGCGAAAGAGAGTAATTTTCCCGTGCATATTTTTACCGGCGGACGGCAAAAGGACGGCAAACGGGGTTATAATTGCACTTCTACGGGAGATATGCGGTGAATATTTCGGTGAATTCAATGGGCGTTGTTATCCGTTACGGGTTGGCGACTGCGATGGTGTCGGTGGTTTTTGCCGCCGGGTGTGCGCCTGCCTCGCATTCTTTTGAAGATGACGGGGCATATGACCCGATAGAACCGGTCAACCGCGTTGTTTATGGTTTTAATAAAAAAGTTGATGCATGGACATTGCGACCGGTGGCGATAGTTTATGAAAAGTTGCCGAGTTATGTTCGGAGCGGGGTGAGCAACTTTCTTTATAACTTGAGCGAAGGCAATCATGTCATCAATCGCTTGTTGCAGGGAGAGGGAAATGAGGCGGCAACGGCGGCGGCGCGGTTTGCGGTTAATACACTTATTGGAGTTGGTGGGTTGGTGGATGTCGCGGAAAAGGGCGGATTTTCCAAAAACCCGACCGGTTTTGGTGATACATTTCGCATTTATACCGGACATGGCGGTGCGTATTTGGTGTTGCCGCTTTTGGGGCCGTCATCGGTTGCGGATGCATCGGGACGAATCGGCGATATTGCGACATCACCGAGTACTTATGTGAGTTCGCCGGGTATTCGCTATGGTTTGAGTGGTTTGAGCGTGGTGAGCGCGCGCGCGGGAGTGTTGCAGTACGAAGATTTGTTGGAATCGGCTCTGGATGAATATTCCTATGTTCGCGATTCTCGTGAGACGTTGCGCCGGAAGATAACACCGGACAGAGAAGACAGAGAAATATCATCATCATATATTTGAAGTTCATAAAAAAGTACAGTCGGGGCGTGGCGCAGTTTGGTAGCGCGCCTGGTTTGGGTCCAGGAGGCCGCAAGTTCGAATCTTGCCGCCCCGACCATGATGCTCGGCGCTCGTAGCTCAACCGGATAGAGCATCGGCCTTCTAAGCCGGGGGTTGCAGGTTCGAGTCCTGCCGGGCGCGCATATGTTATATGGTGGCTATAGCTCAGTTGGTAGAGCCCCGGATTGTGATTCCGGTTGTCGTGGGTTCGAGTCCCATTAGCCACCCCTGAGAGTTATTGTATTGAAAGATCCCCGAAAGAGGCTGTAATGACGGAAACAAAACAGAAATGGGCGGTGTTTGACCAAAACGGTCATCTCGCATGCTTGCCGGTCCACAAAATCGGCGAGCGAACGGTGGTCGTGGCGGGTGGCGCGAAAGTTCCGCCCGGGCGGTTGTGGTTATTGTCCGACGCTGATTATGCGCCGCTTTTGGCGGCGGTGCGTACGCGCGCGGGGCGGACGGACATTGAATCATTGTGGCGAGCCGCCGACGGCGAAACACTCACCGCGGATGAATTGGCAAGTCGCGCCGGTGCAAAAACGCCGGCTGAGATATTGGAGATTTTACAGGCGGCATTGGATAATCCCGCTTATTTTCGCCGCCGCGAAGGACGACTGGCGCCGGCGGATGAATCGGTGTTGGACAAAGTCCGCGCGTCTTTGCGCCGCCGTGAAGAAGAGATGGAAGTGGAGCGCGATATGTTTGAGCGGTTGGAAAAAGGAGATGTCGCCGAGTTTGTCCGTTGTCGCGAAGATTTACTGGCGGGAGAAAACAAAAACAGCGCCGTTTTTCGCGCCGCTAAAAAAGCCGCCGGCGGCGAGAAATATATTCCGCAGTGGCTGGTGTCCATCGGCGCATGCACTGATGCGCGTGAATGTCGTAATTTAATATTTGTACGCGACTGGCCGCAGCGCCCGCAAACCGCGCCGCCGCCGCCGCCCGACATTGCCGATTCCGACTCTGTCGGCGAAGGTGCGTTTAGCATTGACGACGCCGGCACTTTTGAAGTGGATGATGCGTTTAGCGCTTATACCAATGATTCCGGTCATACGATGGTTGGGATTCACATCGCCGTCCCGGCGTTGGATGAGGGTTTGTTTACCGCGGCGGAATACGACAAACAACGTTTAATTTCCGCGTATTTTCCGGACGGCAAAGTTCCCATGTTGTCGGAATCGCATATTAAAGCGTATTCTTTACAGGCGGGGGAGAGTCGGATGGCGTTGTCATGGTATTGTCGGTTTGACCCGACAACCGGGGCGGTGCATGACACGGAAACGAAGTTGAATCGGATAGTCGTGCGAAACAATTACTGTCCCGAAGATTTTGATGACGGCGCACCGGCGGAAGTGGCGGCGGCTTATGCCATGTTGGAAAGTTTTACCGCTGTTTTACCGCCGTTGCCGGCTCGGGAGCGGTTTGATTTTCGGATTCTTACCGACCCGCCTGCAGTGAACGCACTCCCGCGCCGTCCGGTGGGATTGTTGGTGGAAAAACTCATGCGCCATATTAATACCGAATGGGCGCGCGTCATTGCCGGATACGGCGGACTGTATCGCGCCAACGGCGCGCTGACATTTCGTCCGGCGGGTGATAATTTGTACGCATGGCTGTCATCGCCGTTGCGTCGTTATGTGGATTTGGCGAATCAGCGACTGTTACTAAGGCGACTTGGTTTGACCGACTCGGCGGAGATTAATTGGCGGAAGTTGGCGCGGACTTTTGCGAGTCAGCAAACACTCGCGCGGCGTTATCAAGACGCGGCGGAACGGCATTTTGTATTATCGGCGTTGCAGGCGCTGCCGCAAGAGTCGGTGTTGGAGGGAACATGGCACGACAAAGGCAAAGTGCGCCTGTGCGACTATCCAATTAACGGACCGGTGGCGGACGGACCGTCATGCCGTTCATCCATCGGCGAGCCGGTGCAAGTGCGCATTCGCGACATTGATTTGTTTGCGCAACGGGCGCGGTTTTTCATTGCATGAAAAAAGACATGGCGCGGCGGTATGGCGTTGTCGGCTCGCCGGTGCGTCATTCATTGTCGCCGTGGTTGCACGGATATTTTGCGCGAACAACGCAGCGCAATATTGTTTATGCCGCTTATGCGCCGTCACCGGATAAGTTTGCCGAGTTTGTACATGACTTTTTCGCCGCCGGCGGATGCGGGTTAAATATTACCGTTCCATTTAAACCGGAAGCATTGACGGCGGCATCGCGCGGGAGTGCGTTTGCCCGTCGCGCCGGTGCGGCGAATGTGTTGCGGCGGGATGAAAACAACATTGTGGCGCACAATACTGACGGTGCGGGATTGATAAAAGATTTGTCGCAAAATCTCGGTGTTTCCCCGTCAAAAAAGCGGGTATTAATTGTCGGCGCGGGCGGTGCGGCAAGGGCGGCGGCGTTGGCGCTTGTTGATGGCGGCGCGCACATCACTATCGCCGCCCGTCGTCCTGATGCAGCCGCCGAGTTGGCGGAGCTGGCGGACGGTGAATCAGTTGCATTGGCGAAGTGTGAAAGCGGTTTTGACATTATTATCAACGCCACATCCGGTGCGCATGACGGTGATGAATCGCCATTGTCGCCGCATGTGTTTGAAGGCGCGTTATTGGCATATGACATGAATTACGGACGGGCGGCGGCGGCGTTTTTGCGCGCGGCACAGGCGGCGAAACAACGCGCGGACGGAGGTGGTATGTTGGCGGAGCAGGCGGCGATGTCGTTTGCCGTTTGGGAAAAAGTAATGCCGTCCGCCGCCGTGCCGATTGACATGATGCGCCGCCGTCATG
>JAWONR010000179.1:0-18030 GCA_033865115.1 Candidatus Persebacter sydneyensis
CCATAGTCGGCGATTTCAAAAATCGGCGCATCGGCGTCTTTGTTAATCGCCACGATACATTTGGAATCGCGAATACCCGCCAAATGTTGAATCGCGCCGGAAATGCCGATGGCAATATACAAATCAGGCGCGACAATTTTGCCGGTCTGTCCCACCTGATAATCATTCGGCACATATCCCTCATCCACCGCCGCCCGTGAGGCACCAATACCGGCACCCAGCGAATCCGCTAATTCCTCCAAAATACGAAAGTTTTCAGCACTGCCAACACCGCGTCCGCCCGACACCACAATGCGAGCTGCTGTCAAATCCGGTCGCTCCTGTGTTGACACTTTTTCACCGCAAAACTCCGACAATCCGGCATCCACACCACCGCCGACTTCTTCCACCGCACAAGGCGAATCCGCATCCCCTTCCACGGCGTCAAAGGCGGTAATCCGCACCGACAAAAATTTGATTTTATCGGCGCATTGCACGGTTGCCAACGCGTTGCCGGCATAAATCGGACGCACGAAAGTATCCTCCGATTCAATCGCAATCACTTCGGACAACATTTGTGAATCAGACAACGCCGCCGCGCGCGGTAACCACATGCGCGAAAGCGCTCCCGCCGCCATAATGACATGAGAATAATCTTTGGCACATTCCACGACAACCGGCGCACAGTTTTCAGCGAGTGAATTGTCAAACGCGGCATTCGCCGCAAATCGCACCCGTGAAAGTCCCGGTGTTTTTGCCGCGGCATCGGCGACTTCACGTGAGCCCAATATCAGCGCATCCACATCGCCACCGCCTTTTTCGGACAGTTGGCGCGCGGCGGTGAGCGCATGACGAAAGTTTTCGCGCGGTGTTTTGCCGTCGTGTTCGGCGATGACAAGTATGCTCATGACAATACCTTCGCTTCCTCGCGCAAAACGCGCGCCAATTCTTCGGCGTCTGCGACACGACGTCCGGGCGGACGCGGCGGCGGTTCGGACACTTTTATTGTTTTCAACCGCGGAGAATCATCAACACTCAAATCAGCGGGCGTCAATTCTTCCAACGGCTTTTTACGCGCCTTCATAATATTCGGCAAAGTGGCATAACGAGGTTCATTCAAACGCAAATCGGCGGTCAAAACACAGGGCGTTTTAACGCGCAAACCGGCAATACCGTTATCCACTTCGGATTCCACAAGCACCGCGCCGTCTTCAAGTTTTGCCGATGACAAAAACAATCCCTGCCCCCAGCCCAATAATGCGGCGGTCATTTGTCCGGTTTGATTAAAATCGCCGTCCGCGGCTTGTTTGCCCATCCAAATAACGCCCGGATTTTCGCGTTTCGCGACGGCGGCGATGATTTTGGCGACCGACAACGGCTCGGGAGTTTCAGTTTTGACCAAAATGGCGCGGTCAGCGCCGACAGCGAGTCCCATACGCAGGGTTTCCGCCGAATCGGCGGTGCCTACGGACAAAATGATGACTTCATCGGCATGTCCGGCGTCTTTCCAGCGAAGCGCTTCTTCCAAGGCGTTTTCGCAAAACGGGTTCATCGCCATTTTTACATCATTTTTTTCCACATCCATGCCGTCCGCGCGGACGCGCACTTTGACATAGGGGTCAATAATCCGCTTTACAGGTACTAAAATTTTCATGCTCGCCTCTCCGGGTGTCAAAAACGCCGCCATTATAATACGCCATGCGGCGGGCAAATTCACTTTTTAGAGGAAAATTTTTCCATCCACAAATTCAGCGCTATGGGGGTATAATCCAGTGATGTCTTCCGCCCTTCGCGCGCCATTTACCGCCATTTCGCCGTGCATCCGTTGCGGTGATTGTTTGCCGGCGTGTCCGGCGGATTTGTCGCCATTGCGTTTATATGCGCTGTGGCAGGACGGCGCACTGGAGCGGATGGAATCGGAAGAATCACTGGAATCATGCGTATTATGTCGGCGCTGCGATATGGTTTGCCCGTCATCACTGCCTTTGTCGGCGTCTTTTGCCGAAGCCCGCGAGCGGACTCGGGATATGCGGCGCCAACAAGAAACCGCCGCTCGTTTACGGGCGCGATACGAAAACCACATGCGCCGACAGTCAGCACCACGCCATCACGCCGAAATCAATCCCGCTGAGTTGGCGGCGAGTGCGCAACGGCGGGCGGCGCAAAAAATCGCGCCACGCTGATATAATTTGCCTCACACCACAACGGGAGCGGACACATGGCAGGACACAGTAAGTGGGCGAACATTCGGCATCGCAAAGAGCGTATGGATTCCAAACGCGGCAAAGTTTTTGCCCGTTTGATTAAAGAAACCGCCGTCTCCGCCAAAATGGGCGGACCCGACCCAGACAGTAATCCACGCCTGCGTTTGGCGCTGGAAAAAGCCCGCGCCGCCAATGTCCCAAGCGACAATTTAGAACGCGCCATCAAACGCGGCAGCGGACAGTTGGAAGGCGCCGATTATGTCGAAATTCGCTACGAGGGATACGGTCCCGGCGGCGCGGCGTTGATTGTAGATTGTCTGACAGACAACAAAAACCGCGCCTTGTCCGAGGTGCGTCATGCCCTTAACAAACACGGGGGAAATTTGGGTGCGGGCGGTTCTGTCGCCTATATGTTTTCGCGTTGCGGGATATTGTTATATGCACCCGGCGCGGACGAAACGGCATTAATGGAGACGGCGATAGAAAACAGCGCGACAGATTTGCAAAGCAGTGAAGACGGCAGTGTTGAAATATTTTGCGATGCCGCCGATTTTCCGAATTTAAACGACGCCATGCGCGCCGCCGGTCATATTCCCGCCGAAGCGGATGTCATCATGCGCCCGTCCACCGAAACCACGTTATCGGATGATGACGCACACAAAATGCGCCGTCTTATCGGCGCGCTGGAAGATTTGGAAGATGTGCAACAAGTCCATACCAGTGCGGTGTGGGATGAGGAGGAGCCATCTTAATTTTGGGAATTGACCCCGGGCTGGCAACGACAGGTTGGGGATTGATAAATGCCGCCCCGCGCGCGCGTTATCTAAATTCGGGCATAATTCGCACATCATCCACGACCGAGCATGTGGCGCGATTGGATGCGATATATCGTCAAATTGTCCAAATCACGGCGGACAGTTGTCCGGAAGTGGCATGTGTAGAGCGCGTTTTTGCGAATATGAACGGCAAAACATCCATGGCATTGGGCGAAGCGCGCGGTGCCGCAATTGCCGCGCTTATCAGTTGTGATGTTCAAGTTATAGAAATTTCGGCATTGCAGATTAAAAAATCAATAACCGGACATGGACGCGCAGATAAAAAACAAATGGCAGAAATGATTCCGTTATTGTTGGAAGATGCACCCGCGGTTCGGGCGGATGCGGCGGACGCTTTGGCGTGTGCATTGGCGGCGACTCCGATGGCGCGTTTGCGTTCATCACGTTCATCGCGTTTACCGCCGATTCGCGGCGGACGACGACGGGTGGCGCGGCGATGATTGGATTCTTGCGCGGAAGATTGGCGGCAAAATCCGCTTCCGCCGCGGTGGTGGAATGCGGCGGTGTTGGTTATGAAGTGTTGTCGCCGTTGACGACTTTGGAACGTTTGCCGGCGACGGGCGAAGAAGTTTTTTTATTGACGGAAATGCTTGTTCGCGCCGAATCACAAACACTATACGGATTTTTGGAAGACCGAGACCGAGACATTTTTCGCCGTCTCATCAAAACGGGCGGTGTAGGAGCGAAAACAGCATTGGCGTTGATGAGTGCGCTTTCCTCGGATGAATTATTGCGTGCGTTGGCGGACGGTGATTCGGCGGTAATATCGCGCGCGCCGGGAATTGGTGCAAAAACAGCGGAACGTATTATTGTCGATTTTCGAGGCAGTCCGTTGTTGTTGCGGACATCGGCGAGTGCGTTGTCAAACGCCGACCGTGATGTGGAACAAGCACTTTCGGGCTTGGGATATAAAAAGGCGGAAATTGCGAAAGCGTTGTCTGCCCTGCCCGCTGCCGAAGAAGAAGAAGATACGGCGGCGCGTTTGAGGACGGCTTTACAAATTCTCTCCGGAAGATAAAATAAAAGAGTATAATCCCAAACATGCACTGGGAAATGTTCATAACTTGCGCGGTCACCGGTAGCGGCGACACTGTCGGCAAATCGCCGCATGTGCCCATCACTCCCGAACAAATCGCCAACGCCGCCATAGACGCCGCCAAAGCCGGCGCCGCCATTGTCCATTGTCATGTCCGCGACCCCAAAACCGGTAAACCCTCGCGCGATGTTGAACTCTACCGCGAAGTCACCAACCGTATTCGTGCCGCCGACACCGATGTGGTGCTAAATCTAACCGCCGGACACGGAGCGGATTTGACTCTCGGCGATACCCAACCTCTTCCTCCCAAATCCGAATATACCGACATGGCAAGCGCCAGTGAAAGATGCGAACACCTGCGCGTCTGTCGACCCGAAATCGCCACACTGGACTGCGGCTCCATGAACTTCGGCGAAGGCGGCTATGTGATGACTAATACACCAAATATGCTCCGACAAATGGCGACTTGTATGCGTGAGTTTGGCGTAAAACCCGAAATTGAAGCGTTTGACACCGGACACCTGTGGTTCGCCAAACAACTCGCCAATGAAGGACTTATAGATGAACCTCCGCTTGTGCAACTTTGTATGGGCGTGCCATGGGGCGCTCCCGATGATATGAATACGCTCATGGCCATGGTCAATAATGTTCCCGATAACTGGATTTGCTCCGGGTTTTCCATCGGACGCATGGAACTGTCTTATGTCGCCGCCATGGCGCTTTGCGGTTGCCACGCGCGTGTTGGACTGGAAGACAACTTGTATTTGGAAAAAGGCGTGAAAGCCACCAACGCACAACTCGTTGAACGCGCCGCCGCCATTCTTTCGGCGATGAATGTGCGGATTCTTTCCCCACAGGAAGCACGCGAAAAACTATGCGTGCAAAAACGTCCGCCTGAATAATATTCATAAACATGATTAAACAGGCGGCAATTATCGGCGGCGGCGTCATCGGCGCGGGCTGGGCGGCAAGATTGCTCGCCAACGGCGTCAATACTACAATTTATGACCCCGCTCCCGAAACCGAACACCGCGTTTTGCGAACCATCGACAATGCCGATGCCGCTTATGCCAAACTCACCGCCGCACCGCGTCCAACTATGAACACGCCGCAATTCGCCAAAAGCGTTGCGGATGCCGTTTGTGATGCGGAATTTGTTTTTGAAGCCGTGCCCGAACGAATGGAAATCAAACGCGCGGTTTACGCCGAAATTGAATCCGCCGCCAACCCGAAAACAATTGTCGCGTCTTCAACTTCCGGACTCCTGCCCTCGGAGTTGCAACAGGAAATGAAACATCCACAACGGTTTTTGGTCGCGCATCCTTTTAATCCGGTGTATTTGTTGCCGCTGGTGGAACTCGCAGGCGGCGAAAAAACCACAACTGAAACCATTGACAAAACCGCCGCACTCGCAACCGCACTCGGCATGCACCCGTTGCGCATACGAAAAGAAATTGACGCCTTTGTCGCCGACCGACTTCTTGAAGCCGCATGGCGCGAAGCACTGTGGCTGATACATGACGGCGTTGCAACAACCGCCGATGTTGATGCCGCCGTGACTTACGGCTTTGGACTTCGCTGGGCGCAAATGGGAATCTTTGAAACCTATCGCATCGCCGGCGGAGACGGCGGAATGGGACACTTTTTACAACAATTCGGACCAAGCTTAAAATGGCCGTGGACAAAACTCTCCGATGTGCCGGAACTCACCGACAAACTCACCGATGCCATTGTCGCACAATCCGAAGAACAATCCGGACAACATTCCGTCTCCGACTTGGAGCGCATACGAGATGACAATCTCATCGCCTTTTTGGGCGGACTGAAAAATAACAACTGGGGCGCCGGCAAAGTGCTGGACGAATGGGAACGACAACTTTTTGCGCGCGCCACATTGCCCGATTCTCTCGCACCCGCACGGACTTTGTCACGCCGCGTGCCAAAACATTGGACGGATTACAACGGACACATGAATGAAAGCCGCTATTTGGAGTGTTTTAGTGACGCCTCCGACGTCGTTATGCGACTTATCGGCGCCAATGCCGATTATGTCGCCGCCGGTAATTCATATTTCACCGTGGAAACACACATTCGCAACCTGCAGGAAGCACGCGCCAATGATTGGATTTATGCCGATTCCACCGTGCTGCTCGCGGAAGGCAAAAAACTAAAACTGTTTCACGAACTTAAAAACGCGGACGGCGAAATTGTCGCCACCGGAGAACACATGCTGATTCATGTCAATTTACAAACCCGGCGCTCTTCACAACCCTCGCCCGAAGTCGCCGCCGCCGCCGCTAAATTCGCCGCCGCCGCCGCTAAACTGCCGACTCCCGAAGGCGCGGGACGACTCTAAAACCCGCACCGACAAACGCGGGACTTTCATCCCCGCAGTTTGTTATAATTAGACAATGCCCCGCACAAACGCCGTCCACGCCAAACCACGCGCCAATACCGCCCGCAAATCGCGCAAAACAACTCCCGCAGAACGCGCACAATTCGGACTGGAATCCGACTATTCGCCCGCGGGCGACCAACCAGATGCCATCGCCAAACTCACAAACGGACTGCAAAACGGACTGCGCGAACAAACTTTAATGGGCGTTACCGGCTCCGGTAAAACTTATACAATGGCCAATATCATCGCCGATTACGGACGACCCGCCATCGCGCTCGCACACAACAAAACACTCGCCGCACAACTTTACGCCGAGTTTCGCGAATTTTTTCCCTCCAACGCCGTGGAATACTTTGTTTCTTATTATGATTATTATCAACCCGAAGCCTATGTGCCGTCTCGTGATTTGTTTATTGAAAAAGACTCCAGCGTCAACGAACACATAGAACAAATGCGACTGTCCGCCACCAAGGCGCTGATGGAAAGACGCGACTGCGTCATTGTCGCCACCGTGTCGGCGATTTACGGCATCGGCGACCCGGTGGATTATCACGGCATGATTTTACACCTGCGACCGGGCGACAACCCCGGACGTGACGCCATTATCCGCCGTCTGGCAATGATGCAATACGAACGCGAACGGGCGGACTTTCGGCGCGGCGTTTTTCGCGCGCGCGGCGATGTTATTGACGTTTTTCCCGCCGAAAATTCCGACCACGCCGTGAGAGTCGAAATGCGCGATGACATTGTTGCCGATTTGTTTTTAATAGACCCGCTCACCGGACGCAAACTGCGGAAAATGGAACGTTATACCGTTTATCCGTCTTCGCATTATGTCGCCCCGCGTGACACCATTGTCAAAGCAATGAAAACCATACGCATTGAACTGGATGAACGACTCGCTTTTCTTAAGAAATCCAAACAGGAAGCGGAGGCAAACCGGCTGGAAGAACGAGTGCGGTTTGATTTGGAAATGATGGAGGCAATGGGATTTTGCAAAGGCATTGAAAACTATTCGCGCCATTTGTCCGGACGCAATCCCGGTGAACCGCCGCCGACTCTTTTTGACTATCTGCCAGCCGACTCGCTTTTATTCATAGACGAATCCCATGTCACCGTTCCACAACTGGGCGGCATGTATCGCGGCGACCGCGCGCGCAAAGAAACACTGGTGAAATACGGTTTTCGCCTGCCTTCCGCACTGGACAACCGACCGCTGATGTTTGATGAGTTTAAAGAACTCACGCCGCCGACCATTTATGTTTCGGCAACACCCGCCGTGTATGAACGAGAACGCAGCGCGCAAATCGTGGAACAAGTGGTGCGTCCGACCGGACTCACCGACCCGCGCGTCATTGTCCGACCCGCCCAAACACAAGTGGATGACTTGTGCGAAGAAATCGGCGTGCGCATTAAACGCGGCGAACGTGTTTTGGTCTCCACTCTGACCAAACGCATGGCGGAACAATTCACCGAGTTTTTGGGTGAAGGCGGTTTTCGCGCGCGCTATCTGCACGCCGACATTGACACCGTTGAACGCGCCGATATTTTGCGGGATTTGCGACTCGGCGTTTTTGACGTCTTAACCGGCATTAACTTATTGCGCGAAGGATTGGATTTGCCGGAAGTGTCACTGGTCGCGATTTTTGACGCCGATAAAGAGGGCTTTTTGCGCTCCGAACAATCACTCATCCAAACCATGGGACGGGCGGCGCGACATATAAACGGCACCGCCATTTTATACGCCGACAAAGAAACCAACTCCATGCGCCGCGCCATCGCCGAAACCGAAAGAAGGCGCGAAACACAAGTCGCCTACAATAAAAAACACGGCGTCGAACCCAGCGGCGTCCAAAAAGCCGTGAAAGATATGATTAAAATCGGCGAAGATGTTGACGAAGAAAAACCGGCTCGCCGACGTCGCTCCCGTAAAATGAATGAAGCCGAAGCCGGACGGGAACTGAGACGACTCGAAAAATCCATGTTGAAATTCGCCTCCAACCTGGAGTTTGAACGCGCCGCCGAAGTGCGTGATGAAATCCGAATCATCAAACGACAAGTGTTGGGCGTGGACATCGCAAAAACATGAACTGGAGCACGCTAGTCGCCATCATCGGTATTTTGTTCGTCGTGGAAGGCGTACTTCTGCTGACGATAAAAACCGAATCATGGCAGCGACTGTGTGAATTGTTGTCCGCATTGTCCGCCGGACAAGTACATACCATCGGCGCCGCCATGTGCGCCGTCGGCGCGGTGTTTATGCTAATCGCGGCGGTGGCTTCATGACTAAACCGCCCTCTCTTACGCCCGCAACTTTGCGCCGCGCCGAAGCGGAAATCTCCGCCGCGGATAAAGTCATGGCAAAATGTATCGCCGAGTTGGGACCTCTGTCCGCGGAAAAACGTGAACCGCCCTTTCAAGTGCTCGCGGTGTCCATTATCAATCAACAAATTTCACAAGCGGCGGCGGATGCAATTGAATCAAGAGTCGCCAAAATCGTCCCGCAACCTTTTTTACCGCAAGGCTTTTTACGCGCCTCTCCGGCGCGTTTGCGAGCCGCCGGATTGTCCATGCGTAAAGTGGAATATCTGCGAGAACTCGCGCGCCGCGCCGATAAAGATATTATTCCAGTCTCACAACTCTCACGCATGGATGACGAAGAAATTATCAGCATATTGACGGACGCCCCCGGCATCGGACAATGGACGGCGGAAATGTTTTTGATGTTTGCATTGGCGCGTCCCGATGTGGTGTCGCTGGGAGACGGCGCCCTGCGCCGCGCCGCGGTGAATTTGTATGGAAAACGGTTTCGCGGCAATGAGACCGAAGTCTTGCATAAGTGCTCGCAAAAATGGCGTCCGTGGCGAACAGTCGGCTGTCGATATTTGTGGCGCTCATTAAAACCTCGCAAATTCGCCGCCGTTAAATAACCGCCCCGCCCGGGCGGACATTCTCTTAATAAAAAAACAACTCCAAACTCCCACTCTTATAATTCCAAACTCCCGCTTTGCGTTTTTGCAAAAGTTGAAAAGCGTTATGGTCCGGCGGGAAGCGCTTTCAGCGGGTCAAACGGTTTGCCGGCTTTGCGGATTTCCAAATGCAACATGACTTGTCCCGCGCCGGTGTCGCCGACCGTGGCGATTTGTTGTCCGCGCGTGACTCGTTTGCCTTCTTCCGTCAAAATGGAGTCATTGTGTGCGTAGGCGCTGAGATAATCATTGTCGTGTTTTAGAATCACCAACCGCCCGTAACTTTTTACTCCGACACCGGTATATACCACCTTGCCGGCGGCGGCGGCGTACACCGGCGCGCCGCGAGACGCCATAATATCAACGCCTTTGGAAGCATCACTAAATTTGCGTATGACTTCGCCTGCAACCGGCCAACTCCAATCAATGCCAAACCGCTTGCGTATTTGCTGCGGCGCGCCGGCGGAGGCTGATTCGCCGCGTAAACGCTCCAATGTTTCCGCGGCATAAGCGTATTTTTGCGCCGCCGGCTCACTCTTAATCGGCGCATTAACACTTTGTCCGGATTCTGTTGCATCGTTTTGTGTGACCGGCGCATAAGTCGGCGCGTCCACTGACGGAGGCGAAATTGGAACCAGCGGCGTCAGCGGAACATCAACCGGCACAATAGAGGGCGACTCTGGAACAAGCGTCGGTTGAACAGGTGTGACTTCTAATGCCTCCGCCGCCGGCGGGATGTTTGCTTTTGGAACTCCGGCAGCGACAGGACCGCCCTTGGGTGCGCGTAATGCCAATGTTTGTCCGGTGCGAATAATATTGGGATTAATAATTCTGTTCCATCTGGCAATATCGCGATAATCTAAACCATAATCTAAACCAATTTCAGCTAGTGTTTCGCCGGAACGGATGACATGCGCTTTGGGGATCGGCTCCTCGGGCGGCAAATCACCGCCGCCGTCCTCCACCGGCGCGAGAGTCTGCGAGACGCCGCCGCAGCCCGCTAACAATAAAATCAAAAGCCAACGTGTATGTTTCAACTCTTTCCTCCAAGAACCGGGACAAAACGGACTGCATCACGGCGCGCCGTGATTTCACCTTTGGCGTTCATCGCCACCAGACGACAAGTGCTGCCCGTGGTCAGCGGCATCACCAACACGCCTTCCGGTGACATCTGTGCGAGCCACGCCTCAGGCGGTGCGCCGTATTCGGCACAAACCACGATGCCGTCATAGGGCGCGGCATCAGGATACCCCGCCAATCCGTCTGCATGAACAACATGAACGTTATTGTACCCCATCGCGCGCATACGAGAGCCAGTTTGCCGTGCCAACGCCCCAATTCTCTCCACAGCGACCACTTTTTTACACAACAATGACAAAATCGCCGTCTGATAACCGCATCCCGCGCCGATCTCCAACACCGTCTCCGGTGTCTTGCCTCGCAACATCAATCCCAACATCCGCGCAATGACCGACGGCTGTGAAGTCGTCTGTGAATGCCCTATCGGCAGGGTGCAGTCCGCCGTGGCATGCGGGCGTAAAGATGCATCTAAAAACTGCGCGCGCTCCACCTTACGAAACGCCGCCTCAAGACTCGGCGGGCGAATTTTGCCGGGAAATGGCAATCCGCCACCGGAGGACTTTAACTCAGCCATTCCCGTAAGTCGGCAAACTGAGCCGCATCTGTTAAATCAATCATTAATGGCGTCGCCGAAATATTCCCGGATTCCACCGCATGAAAATCAGTGCCCGGCGCATTGTCCTGAGCCGCGCCGGCTTCGCCGATAAAATAAACTTCATCTCCGTCTTTTGTTTCTCGACAGTCCGCCGGCTGCGCCGGATGACGACGTCCCAGACGAGTGATGACAATTTCCGGTGACTCCTTCGGCGGTGCGTCCGGAATATTGACGTTTAATAACGGCACTCCGCCGAGCCGTTTTTGTTGAAAATGCATGACCAGCCGACGGGCGGCGGCGGCTCCGGCTTCAAAATAACGCCCTGATTTTCCCGCCATCGAAAAAGCAAAACCCGGTATGCCAAACAAATGTCCTTCTATTACGGCGGCGACTGTGCCGGAGTAAATTGTGTCATCGCCCATGTTGGAACCGTCATTAACGCCCGAAACAATCAAATCAGGCATCGCCGGCAAAAAACCGGCGGTCAGCGCGAGGTGAACACAGTCTCCGGGCGTTCCGGAAATGCGATAACACCCGGGCGCTTCACAATGAACGGAAATCCCGCGCGATAGTGTCAGCGCTGAAGACGCTCCACTGTGATTTTTGTCCGGCGCGGCAACCATGATGGTGCCGAGTCCGGTCATGGCTTCTCGTAAATGATGAATGCCGGGAGCGTCATAACCGTCGTCGTTGGTGACTAAAATATTCATATCACGCCCGCCTCGCAATTAATGGTCGGGGCGAGAGGATTTGAACCTCCGACCCCCTGCACCCCATGCAGGTGCGCTACCAGGCTGCGCCACGCCCCGACCGAAACTTCTCATAATATGGAAAGAATGTCTTCCAACTCACGCCGTACCCATGACGTTTTTCCATCACTGGTGACGGGCGCCTTCTTTTCCTCCCGAAGCCGACTTTCGACTCCGGAAAGCGTCATTCCGCGTTCCAACATCCGACTGATCTTGCGCAACATCAACACTTGTTCGCGACTGTAATAACGTCTGCCGTTGCGGCGTATGACTTTGGACAACGGAGACACTTCTTTTTCCCAATAACGCAAAATATGCGGCTTGCTGCACGCCAACTCCGCCGCCTGACCAATGGTGAAAAAACGACGAGACGGCACCGGAGGATAATTATCAGTCGTCGTCATAACTTGAAACCCGACTCTTGAAAACATCACTGGCGGAAAAATTAACCACCCGCCGCGCCGTAATCTCAACACTCTCACCCGTGCGCGGATTGCGTCCGGGACGCGCATTTTTATTCAAACAACGAAAAACGCCAAATCGATGAATTCGAACATCGCCGCTCGCAATGGCGGTGGACAACTCCTCAAAAAACGCATCGGTAAACCGCCGCGCCTCGGAGTGCGAACCGACTTCGTCTTGAAGACGAAGCGCAATTTCGCGGCGAGTGATTTTGCCGCTCATTGGCGCAACGTCATCCCGGCGTCAGCGAGCGCCTTTACCACTTCCGACAACATCTTGCGTATGTCATCATCTGTTAAGTTTTTATCTCTTCCTTGCATTGTCAGCCGAATGCCATAACATTTTTTACCCGGGGGAATATTACCACCCTCATAAACATCAAACAAAGCCGCCTCGCCGTCAAAAGCACCGCGTACGCGCGACAACACCGTCTCCGCCCGCTCGTCAGCAATTACCGACAAATCACGCCGTACCTGCGGAAAACGAGAAACCGCCGCCGCCTGCGGCAAACGCCTCATGTCCGCCAGCTTCTCTAAAAACAACTCAAACACCAACGGCGGACGACGAAAACCAAACTCCGCCGATATCCGCGGATGTAAAACCCCGACAACGCCCGTTAATTCACCTCCCACCATGATATTCGCCGACTGTTGTGGATGTAAAAACGCCGCCCGCGGTGATTCACCGTCAAATAATACGCCGTCCGCCGGATGTAGAAACTCTTCCAAACAACCTTTTACATCAAAAAAATCCGCGTCCCGAGATGGTGTCCCCCATTGCACCGGAGATGCGCCGCCGACAACAATTCCCGCCGCATGCAAAGGTTGATATTTTTGCCAGTTGGGAGATTCTTCGCCGCCGGCAAAGAAACAACGCCCGATTTCAAACAGTCTCAAATCTTCCACGCGATGATTGAGATTAAACAACGCACGGTCAATTAAACCGCCCAATAATGTCGTGCGCATGACCGACATGTCTTTATTAATTGGATTTTGTAACTCCACCAGCTCACCGCGTTCGGTGTTTAACGCACTCTCCCACTGCGGCGGCACAAAAGCATAAGTGATGACTTCGGCAAATCCCATCGCCGACAATCTCTGACGCGCGCGCTCGGAGGAAAACGGACGCGGCGGCATCGGCGCAATGTTGACGCCTCCCGGCGGTGTTGTCTCCGGGAGCTTGTCATAACCCCACGCCCGTACCGCTTCTTCCGCCAAATCAGCTGGACGCTCCAAATCAAAACGCCAGGACGGCGGATGGGCGCAAATATTATCACCGTCCGTTTCAGTCTTAATTCCCATCGCTGATAACATCTCCGCCGTGTTGTCCGCGGTTAAATCTTCCGCGCCAATTAATGCGCGGATATATTTGCCACTGGTATTCACCGGTGTGCCAACAACCGGCGGTTTGCCGGCAGAGTTAATCGCTCCGGCTTTTCCGCCGCAAGTGTCAATAATCATTTTTGCCGCCAATGACAATGCGCGCGGAGGCAACATCGCATCTACTCCGCGCTCAAAGCGAAAAGCCGCGTCCGAAGGAATGCCATGACGTGTCGTCTTGCCGCGAATCGAAGTCGGTGAAAAAAATGCGCCCTCCAATAAAATATTTGTCGTCTTCGCACTCACCGAACTTTCCATCCCGCCCATGACTCCGCCAACCGCCGCGCCTTTTTTATGGTCGGCAATTATTACCGTGTCTTCAAGGCACTTAATAGTTTCTCCATTAAGCAATTCAATCTCTTCATCACTCTTCGCCATGCGAACACAAATGCCTTCGTGAAGTTTGTCCAAATCAAAAGCATGTAATGGTTGTCCCAAAGACAACATGACATAGTTGGTAATGTCCACCACCGCGCTAATCGGACGCAATCCGCAACGCGATAAAAGTGAACGCACCGGCCACGGCGCGGGAAGGTCGGCGTGAACGCCGCGAATCACTACGCAGGCATAATACGGACACGCCGACATCGCCGTGTCTTCAATCATCACCGGGAAAATATCGTCAATCTCCGCCGTATGCGACACCTCCGGCAACGACAAACAAACTCCCGCCGCCGCTGATACTTCGCGGGCGATTCCCAAATGACTTAAACAATCACCGCGGTTGGGCGTGATGCCGGCGTCAAAAACCGTGTCCGGTAAATATAACTTGTCATCCAGCGATGTCCCCGGTTTAATCTCCGGCAACACCATAATTCCTTCGCCGTCTCCGCCCGCGCCGATTTCAGCGGCACTGCAAATCATTCCCGCCGATAATTCACCGCGAATTTCACGAGATTTCATCACGCCGCCGCCGACAACCGCTCCCGGCGGCGCGACAACGACATGTTGTCCTTCGGCGACATTCGGCGCGCCGCAAACAATGTTTGTTTTTTCACCAGTGTCCACTTCGCAAACACGAAGTTTGTCGGCGTTGGAATGCGCGCGAACGGAACATACTTTCCCCGCCACCAGTCCGCGTGATGACAAAGATTCCAATGATTCAACTTCAATGCCGCGCGCCGTCAACAACGCCGACAATGACTCGTCATCGGGCAACCGCTCCGGCGGTAAAAAATCCAAAAGCCAACGGCGTGAAAACTTCATGCGTCCGAAAACTGGGACAAAAAGCGCATGTCGTTCTCAAACAACAGGCGAATGTCACTGATGCCGTACAACAACATCGCCAGCCGCTCCACGCCCACGCCAAAGGCAAAACCGCGGAACACTTCTCCGTCAATTCCGCCGTGAGTGAGTACATTCGGATGTACCATCCCGCAACCGGCGACTTCCAACCATTTGCCGTCCCGCAAAATGTCGCATTCCGCCGAGGGCTCGGTGAATGGAAAAAATGACGGACGAAAACGGACTTGAATATTGTCGTCATCGAAAAAACTGCGGAAGAACGCGCCTAAAACGCCCTTCAAATCGGCGAAACTCACACTGGTATCAATCCAAATGCCTTCAATCTGATGAAACATCGGTGAATGTGTCGCGTCATGGTCACAGCGATAAACTCGTCCCGGCGCAATTGCGCGCAAAGGCGGCGTTTTATGCGCGAGCATGTGTCGTATTTGAACCGGCGAAGTATGAGTGCGTAAAAGCCGTCCGTCTGTCGTATAAAAAGTGTCGTGCATGGAGCGCGCCGGATGGTCGGGCGGATGATTGAGCGCCGTAAAGTTATAAAAATCAGTTTCAATCTCTGGTCCGTCCGCAGTCTGAAAACCGATGCCGCCCAAAACCGCCGTTGCACGCGCCATCGCCAGTGAAATCGGATGACTCCCCCCGCGAGCCGCCGTTCTGCCGGGAAGAGTCGCATCAATATGTCGTGACAACTCCTGTTCCACGGCGTTTTCGCGAAGCCGGCGTCTTCCGTCTTCGTAGAGTGACTCTATTTGTCGGCGCAAGTGATTGAGCTGCTGTCCGGCGGCGGGACGCTCTTCGGCGGAGACTTCGCCGAGCCGTTTCAAAAGCGGTTGTAGTCTTCCTTTTTTGCCGAGAAAGGACGCTTTAATCTCGTCCAATACATGTTCGTTTTCAGCATTGGCGAAGAGCGCGGCGGCGTCTTCGGCAAGTCGCTCCGGGTCGGCGTCTTCGCCGGCCCGGGAATCAGGCATGTTTTTGCGCCAGTGTTGCGAGTTCAACGAAAGCCGCATCACCGGCGAGTGCCAATTCAGCCAGAGTCTTGCGATTGAGTGTGACTCCGGCGCGGCGCAGGCCGCCCATCAGTTGTGAATAAGTCATTCCGCGTTGTCTGGCGGCGGCATTGACTCGGACAATCCACAGACTCCGAAAGTCGCGTTTACGGCGTCTCCGGTCGCGATAGGCGTATTGATCCGCGCGCATAACCGCCTGTTTGGCGGCGCGATAAGTGTTGTTGCGACGTCCGCGGAAACCGGATGCTCTCGCAAGTATTTTTTTATGTCTTCGCCGCGTTGTAACGCCGCGTTTAACTCTGGGCATGACTCAAAACTCCTTTGGGGGCGAAATTGTAGCACACGCGCGCCCTTTTCGCGCGGAATGGGAGAAAAAAACTCCCCCTCCTCAATCATTTAAAGACTTACAGATACGGCGCCATTTGTCCGATTCTTTTGGCGTCAGCCCCGCCGACGATGGCGGTATCACAGCGCAGTCGTCGTTTTTGGTCGGGGGATTTCTTCGTCAGGATATGACGGCGATTGGCGCGCGCGTGAACGACTTTCCCGGTTCCGGTTCGGCGGAATCGTTTGGCGACACTTTTATTGGTTTTCATCTTTGGCATTTGTTTTTCCTTTTGCTTTGGCGTCTTTGGTTTTGGGCGTGAAGAAGATTTGCAGGCGATTCCCTTCGAGATTAGGCCCGCGTTCGACTTCGGCGAATTCGTGCAGGTCATCGCGCAACCGTTGTAGGCGTTGCGCGCCCAGATTTTGTTTCACAATCTCGCGACCACGAAAGGCGACGAGGGCTTTAACTCGATTCCCGTCATTTAGAAAGCGGACGGCATTACGGAGTTTCACAGCATAATCGGCTTCGCCGGTGGAAAGTCGGAATTTGATTTCCTTGACTTCGGTATGCTTTTGTTTGGCCCTTGAGCCCTGTCGTTTTTTACTTTCACGATATTTGAATTTACCGTAATCGAGCAGTTTGCACACAGGAGGGCGTGCATCTGGGGAGATTTCGACCAAATCCAGGTTCAAGGCATGAGCGCGTTTTTGGGCGTCAGCGACAGTAACGACGCCGATTTGTTGGCCATCATCGCCAATGAGACGCACCTCTGCGGATGTGATATCCAGGTTGATACGCAAGTTTTTTTCTATGCCCGACCTCCTTGTTGTGCGGGGAGACAATCCCCCGTTCACAATATTGTAAAAAATAAAGTGTGTTATTATACCATTTTTGGCGAATTAAATGCAAACAGACGGCAAAAAAACCACATTTTCGCCCTCCTCGCCCCGTTTTCGGGCGGAGGGGATGCTATTTGCGGCGACCTTTTTTTGGGGCTGGACGTTCCCGGTGGTACGGGACGCGGTCTCAGAGATGCCGGTATTTGCGTTTTTGACGCTCCGATTTATTTTGGCTGGAGTTTTCATGTTGGCATTAATTCGTCGTTTTCCGCCTGTATCATCGTGGGGTTTTGGGGGTTTACTGGGGATAATATTGTTTGGTGCCTTTGCCTTTCAGACCTGGGGATTAGTTTACACCTCATCGGCGAACAGTGGATTTATTACGGGATTGAATGTGGTCTGGGTATTTATGTTATCGCCGGGATGTTGGAGACGAGCTTGGCCGCAGGCGTTGTTGGCGATATGCGGGTTATGGTTATTAACATCGCCGGATACGGAGTCATTTAATCCGGGAGATTGGTTAACCTTGGTTTGTTCATTATTCATTGCGATTCATATTTTAATGTTATCTCGCATGGACAAACATCGTTCCAGCGGAGATTTGGCGTTGGTGCAATTTATAGTAATCGCATTTGCATCAGCAACGGCATCATTGATTTCGGAGCCGTATATTATTCCGCCGTCATTTTCGGGGGAGTTAATCTTTGGCCTGTTATTAACAGCGGGAGGCGCAACAGTCTTTTCATTCTGGGTACAGACACATTTTCAGCGCCGGACAACTGCATTACGGGCGGGTTTGATATTTATATGTGAGCCGTTATTTGCGGCGGCGTTTGCGGTTTTATTTTACGGCGAGTCAATACCGCCATCGGCGTTGCCGGGAGCGGGTTTAATGTTGGCGGCGATGATATGGACGATTTT
>JAWONR010000180.1:0-5130 GCA_033865115.1 Candidatus Persebacter sydneyensis
TCGGCATCCACCACGACTCGGCGGATGTTCTTTTTGTCCGGCAACTCATACATAACATCCAACAAACATTCTTCAACAATTCCGCGCAAACCGCGCGCGCCCGATGACAATGCCGACGCCTGTTCCGCAATCTCTCGTACCCCGTCTTCACTAAACTCCAAACGCACGCCTTCCATCGCAAAAACTTCCTCGTATTGTTTCGCCAGCGCGTTTCTCGGCTCGGTAAACACCCGCATTAAATGTCCGCGGTCCAATGGATGCAACGCCGACAACACCGGCAAACGACCAACCAACTCCGGAATCAAACCGTAACGTGTCAAATCATCTCCGTTAGCCTGTGCCAATAACTCCGCCGAATTCGCCGAACTCGGTGACGGCGCGCCAAAACCAATGCCTCCACGCCGAACTCGCCGCGCAACAATGTCCGCCAAACCCTCAAATGCGCCTCCGCATATAAACAACATCTGTGTCGTATCCACATTAATGCACTCCTGTTGCGGATGTTTGCGACCCCCCTGAGGCGGCACTGACGCCACCGTCCCTTCTATCAACTTTAACAACGCCTGTTGCACTCCCTCGCCCGAAACATCTCGTGTGATCGACGCGTTTTCAGACTTGCGAGCAATTTTGTCAACTTCATCCAAATAAACAATCCCCCGAGTCGCCCTCTCCGCGTCATAATCCGCCCGCTGTAACAACTTCTGAATGATGCTTTCCACGTCTTCGCCCACATAACCCGCTTCGGTCAGTGTCGTCGCATCGGCAATCACAATCGGTACGTCCAAAATCTTCGCCAAGGTCTGAGCCAATAATGTCTTGCCACTCCCGGTTTCACCAATTAACAAAATATTCGCCTTGGCAATGTCCACGCCCTGATTAACTCGCCGTCCAAAAATCCGCTTGTAATGGTTATAAACCGCCACCGCCAATGTCTTCTTGCCGTCTTCCTGTCCTACGACATATTCATCCAGTGACGACTTGATTGCCGACGGCGTCGGCGGCTTTTTCGCACCGGGAGATGACGGACGGTGCTCATCCAACGCCGAACGACAATGGTCAACACATCGTGAACATATATAAGCGCCGTTTTTGCCTCCGACCATGTTGCCGGCGTTTTCCCGTGTCCGCCCGCAAAAGGCGCAACAAACTGTGTTATCTTTTACGACGCTCATTTCCGTCTCCCATCGGCGAAACCACTTTGTCCGCAAGTCCATAATCCACCGCGCCCTCCGCCGTAAAGAAAAAATCCCGCTCGGTGTCCGTCGCCACTCGACGCAATGTCCGACCCGTTAACTCCGATAATATCCGGTTTAACCGCTCCTTCATCGCAACAATCTCCCGGGAATGAATCGCTATGTCACTCGCCTGTCCCGAAAAACCGCCCAATGGCTGATGAATCATCGCACGTGAATTCGGCAACATCCGCCGCAAACCCTTCTTCCCCGCCGCCAATAAAATCGCCGCCATACTCGCCGCCTGTCCAACACATGTCGTCGCCACCGGACTCTTAATATGACGCATCGTGTCAAATATCCCCAAGCCCGCCGTCACCATACCGCCGCCGGAATTAATGTATAAATGAATCTCTCGCTCGCAATTTTCCGACTCCAAAAACAACAACTGGGCTATCACCGTGTTCGCCGTATAATCATTAATCTCGCCCACCAAAAAAATAATCCGCTCCTTCAACAAACGTGAATAAATGTCAAAAGAACGCTCGCCGCGCGCCGACTGTTCCACCACTATCGGCACATATGACAATCCCACGGCGTCCCCGCTCATACCGCCCGTCCCAATAATTGCGAAAGCGTCACCGGTTCATCCGAAGTCTTCGCCGATTCACAAACCCACTCCGCCGCTTTTTGCTCCAAAATCTCCAACCGCACCGCCTGTCTCATGCGCTCGTCACTGCGAGCCCGAGACGCAAAACCCTTCGGGTCTTCGTATCCTCCGGCAATTTCATCAACACGAGTGTTAATCTCATCATCCGACACCTCGGTTTTAGTTTCATCATGCCAGCGGGCGATAATCAATCCCAGCGCAACACGCCGCGCCGCTTCGGAATAAGTATGATGAGCCATCTCCGCCGACACCGACGGCATGCCCTGCGATTCCGCCTCTTGTTGCATTTGACGAAACATGGAAGACGCCTCCATTTGTACCAGCGCACGCGGCAAAGGAAAAGGAGGCGTCGCCGTAATCAATGCATTCATCGCCCGTGAATGCATTGTCTGACGCAACCGCCGAGACACTTCATCCGTCAACCGCTCGCCAACCATCTTGCGAAAGTCTTCCTCGGTATTCGCGCCAAACCGAGCAAAAAAATCCGAATTCATCTCCGGTAAATGTAACTCCGCCACTTCACGAACTTCCACCTTTAATAAAATCTCCACACCGCGTAATTGTTCATCAGGATGGTCGTCCGGATGGCGAATCGTAATCTCGCGTGAATCGCCCGCGGAAGAACCGATAATTTGTTGCGTCACTTCACCGCTCATCGCCGGTGAATCCAAAAACCAATGATGTCCTTTGGTTGATTCGGCTTTTTCGCCGTCTCGCATAACGTCAAAATCCACTTTTACTCGGTCGGCGGACTCCGCCGCGCGCGTGACTTCCGCATAATGTCCGGCGTCCCGGCGCAAACGAGCTACCATCTCATCAATCTCCGGTTCGCCGACTGTCAATGTCGGACGGTGAATCTCTTGTTTGTCAAAATCCGGCGCCGCGACTTCCGGCATCGCCTCATAATAACATTCCACTTTGTAGTTCCCGCTGTCGGCAACGGCAGAAGGCGAAATCTGCGGAGAAGCCGCCGGACGTTCATTCATTCCTCCCGCTTCCTGGGCAAAACGAGCATTGGCTTTTTCAGTCAATATCTCTCCGAGACAATGTCCGCCCCACCGCTCACGCATCACTCGCATCGGCACATGTCCGGGACGAAAACCGTTAATCTTGGCTTTTTTGCTCATTTGCGAAAGCCGTTCGCCAACAACGGCGTCAATTTCGCCGGCGGCAAAAGTATAGGTCAATTGTCGCGCCAGAGGATTTTCAGCGGTTTCCGCTGTCGGCTCTTCCGTCGCGCCTTCGCCTATAATCGGCACATCTGCATTAGATAAAACACTGCTCATAACTGAATTATACCCCATTCTCGCGCTAATTCGCCAAAATCACCCCGCCAAACGGCGACTCATGCCGCCAAAACACCCTCAAAACATGGTGATTTGGCATATATTTGGAATATGAACTTGGAAAAGAGATGGAATATTGTCGGCGATCTTTTCAATCACCGACAATATTTTTACCCAATACAAAACCGAGCGACAAACTCCCGATTAGGAATAATCTTTATATTTGGGCAGCATCCGCATCGGTTTTTTCAGCGCATCTCTGCGAAACGGGTCGCCCAATTCACGAGTGACCATCATTTCCAAGATTGTCGTTTTGCCTGATTTTTGCGCGGCACATGCTTTATCCAACGCTTCACCGACATCGCCCAAGTTTTCAATGCGATGTGCTTCCGCACCCATCGCCCGGGCAATGGCGGAAAAGTCGGTTGTTTGCGGCGTATCCAGATTCACGCCCAAAAAGCGGTTGCCATAAAAATCCACTTGGTTTTTCTTTTCCGCTCCCCATTGACGGTTATTAAACACCACCGCCGTCACGGGAATGTTTTCGCGCACACAAGTGAGTATTTCGCCGAAGCTCATCCCCCAGGCGCCGTCTCCGACATAAGCGACCGCCGGTCTTTCAGGCGCCGCCAGTTTTGCGCCGATGGCGGTCGGAAAGGCATAACCGCAATTACCGAAACTCATCGCCGCAAAGAAACTGTTGGGTTTGCGAAAACGCAAATAACTGTTGGACACCGAACAAATATTACCGATGTCGGTTGTCACCATTGCATTTTCGGGCATGGCTTTTTCCAACTCACGCAGCATTTGCCGCGGGTGCATGCCGCCTTCTTTCATCACATCGCGGCTCCACTCGTCTTTTTCGTGAGCCCATTCTTCCAGCTCTTTTTCCCACGCGTCTTTTTCATCGGCGATAATCTTACGCCGCGTTTTTGCATCCGAGACGGGAGGCATGTTTTGCAACCGCGAAACAATCGCCGTCGCCGCCGCACGCGCGTCTCCGCAAACACTAACCGTCGCCGGACGAGTCAATCCCAACATGCGATGGTCGGCATCCACTTGAATCAACTTCGCGTCTTTAGGCCAGTATTCCATGCCATATTGCGGCAAAGTCCCAAAAGGTCCCAACCGAGAACCCAACGCCAAAACAACATCGGCGCGAGCCAACAGTTTCATCCCCGCTTTGGAGCCCTGATAACCCAACGGCCCCGCCCACAATGGATGGTCACAGGGGAAAGAGTCATTATGCAAATAACTGTTAACCACCGGACAATCCAGACGTTCAGCCAGTGCTTTGCATTCTTCCACGCCATCGGCAAAAACCACACCGCCGCCGGCGATAATGACTGGAAACTTCGCGTTTGCCAACAATTCCGCCGCTTCTTGCAGTGCGTTTTCATCACCGGCGCCTTTTCCAATCTTACGCGGGACGGGAATGGCATAATCGGCTTCGCCGTAAAAATAATCACGCGGGATGTTCAATTGTGCCGGTCCGCGTTCCGCCGCCGCATATTCAAAACACCGTCCCGCCATTTCCGCCATACGCTCCGGACGTGCGACATGTCCCTGATATTTGGTGATTTTGGAAAAAATCGGGAGTTGTTCAGTCTCTTGAAACCCGCCCAGTCCCATGCCCATACTGCCCGTCTCTGGCGTAATGGCGATAACCGGTGAATGCGCCCAATAAGCGGCGGCAATGGCGGTCACAAAGTTGGTAATGCCGGGACCGTTTTGGGCGATACAAACACCGTATTTCCCACTGGCTCGGGCATAACCGTCCGCCATGTGTGCGGAACCTTGTTCGTGTATGGTCGGCACAAAACGAATGCCGGCGGCGGGAAATATGTCCAGCGCGTCCATATACGCCGAGCCGACAATGCCAAAAACATCGCTTACGCCGTAAGCGGCGAGCGTTTCCACTAATGCTTCACTGGGGGTCATTCGAGTCATGCGATTTCTCCTAAGTTGGGAATAAAAACTGGATTATAGCACTTTTTGCAAC
>JAWONR010000180.1:5230-17142 GCA_033865115.1 Candidatus Persebacter sydneyensis
GGGGCAAAATGTTCCTCCCCGGTAAACAGAAAATAGCGGCGGTTTATGGCGCGGCCAAACATGGTAATTCCCGCCGCTTTCGCCGTTTCCAATCCCATTCTGGTAAGTCCGCTGCGAGACACCAAATAGGGGATTTCCATTTGCGCGCATTTCACCGCCATTTCCGAAGTCAATCGCCCGGTGGTATAAAACACTTTCCCGCCGCCGTCCACGTCATTCAACCACATCCAGCCGGCAATGGCGTCCGCGGCGTTATGCCGTCCGACATCTTCGGCAAACACCAACACTTCGCATGAATCGTCTTTAATTTCCGCCAGCGCGCATGCATGAACCGCTCCCGCGGCTTTATAAACGGTGTCATAACCGCGTATCTTTTCCAATAAGTCAAACAATGCGGCGGAAGAAAAAAGCCGAGGACGTGAAAAATTAACCGCTGCAACCGACTCCAACAAATCACCAAACATCGTCCCCTGTCCGCAACCGGAAGTCGCCGTGCGTTTTTCCGAAAGCGGCAAAACGCCGTTTTTGGTATAAACGGCGGCGGCGTTAACCTCCCAATCCACCACGACTTCTTCAATTTCATCAACACTCAAAACCGCCCGTTGATTTCGCAACCAGCCGACCGCCAATGCTTCGGGCATGCGTCCCAAAGTCATCAGTGTGATGATTTCGCGTCCGTCAACATACAACGCCAGCGGATATTCACCGGCGATATTAACCGCGCGCGCTTCACCGTTTTCATCTTTTGCCGGCGCTTCCAAAACCGAAGGCGCCTGCGCGTGACTCAGGCGCGGTTTTGTCATCAACCGCCGGTCGCCGACATAAACCGCACCACTTTTACGTTGTCGGCATGCAAGTCAAAATCATGTCCCTTGGGTTTAATGTCCATCGCCTCCAAAATACGCGCGCGCAATGCGTCATCACTCTGTTGTCGGACGGCGTCCAACAAATCCACCGCGTCATTTTGTCCCAAACATGGATACAACCGCCCGTTCGCACTCACGCGCACGCGGTTGCATGACGCGCAAAAGTTGTGACTGTGCGGAGTGATAAAACCGATTTTACCCCCCGCCGTTTGCCAATAACGGGCGGGACCTCCGCTGTCATGCTCGCATGACTGTAACTCAAAAGCTTGTTGGAGTTGCGTCATCGCATCATCGGCGGAATAATAAGTGTCGCCGCGTCCGTAACCGACATCGCCCAGCGGCATTTCTTCAATAAAAGAAATATCCATGCCGCGTGAATGCGCAAAACGCGACAAACTTACAATTTCATCATCGTTTGTGCCGCGCATCATCACCGCGTTGAGTTTGACCCCGCCGGGAAAACTTGCCGCCAACGCGGCGTCAATTCCATCCAAAACGGACGGCAAACTGCCGGTATGCGTCAGTCGGCGAAACTTTTTCTCATCCAAAGTGTCCAGTGAAATATTAAGACGATTAACACCCGCATTCTTTAAATCACCCGCCAGCCGCCGCAATTGCGAGCCGTTTGTAGTTATTGTGACTTCGGGTTTAGCGGGAAGTTTGGCGATTTGTTCGCATAACCACGCCACATTTGGGCGGGTTAGCGGTTCACCTCCGGTAATCCTCACTTTGCGCGCGCCCAATTGTGTGAATACCCGCGCGACTCGCAAACATTCTTCCAGAGACAAAATCATCTTTTTCGGCAGAAACTGTACTTTTAGCGGCATGCAATATTGACAACGAAAGTCACACCGGTCGGTTACCGACAACCTCAAATAAGTGATATGCCGCCCCCAGCGGTCGATTAAAGTCCCGTCGGAATGGATAGAATCGGCTCGCGTACTATTCGGCGAAAAAATGGCGTTGGACATGCGGGCTAATTTACCAAAATTACGGGATTTATCCAAGCATTCCGGTCTATGCTTCCCACAACATCAGAAATAGCGCAATAACAATGAGCACATGGACGATGATTTTGACCGTTTTTTGCGAAGAAACGCGCAATAGTTTTGTCGCGGGGACAACCGCCAACATGGCTCCCACGGTCATCCACGCCGCCAGTCCGTAATCAATTTGTCCGCCGCCGGCATAAACCACCGCCGTCACCGCCGACAACAACAATGCGATGACAATAGACGCGCCAACGACTCTTTTTGGAGTTTCATTGGACAACAACAACAGTGCCGGCACAATTAAAACACCTCCGCCGACACCTGTGGCGCCCATCACTGCGCCAACGACAAATCCCGCCGACAACAACAATGCGGGCGAGCTTGCAGTGGTGGACGGACGAAACTGCGCCGCCACCAGTGACACTATGACGGCGGCGGCGATAAGATAGCGTAAAAATTGTTGAAACGATTCATCACCGGCTTGGGCGTAATAATTCACCGTTACCGAGGTAATTAAAACGCCGGGAATGGCGGCGGAGGCAAACAACGCGCATAAACGGACATTGACATTGCCGATGCGCCAGTGTTGCATACCGGCGGCGATTTTGGTCATGGTTGCAAAAACGCTCGCCGTGCCGATGGCGAGAGACGGCGGCGTGTCAAACAACAAAAGCATCACTGGAATCACCAGCGCGCCTCCGCCGACACCGCTATATACGATTAAAAATCCTATAAAAAAACCACATACTATCTGTGGCAGCGCGGCGGATAATACTTCCATGCCGTTATTTTACACTGTCTGCCGCCTCGCGCATATACGGGCGTATAATTGCGGAACCTTTTTACCTTAAACACTAATTCATGTCTGACAATATTACGGGAGTTGTGCTTGCCGGCGGACGCGCGCGGCGCATGCAAGAACGCGACAAAGGATTGTTGCCGGTCGCCGGTCGTCCGCTTGTCTCATGGACAATTGACAAACTCAAGCCACAAACCGGCGCGCCGCTCATCAACGCCAACCGCAACGCCGAACAATACTCTGCCTTTGGCGAAGTCATCGCCGACATTCATTCAGGATATTGCGGTCCGTTGGCGGGCATTCATGCCGGCTTATGCGCGGCAAAAACCGAGTGGGCGCTTTTTGTCCCGTGTGACTCTCCTTTCTTGCCCGACAATTTGGCACAAACACTCTTTGCCGCCGCCGGTGATGAAAACGTTGAGCTTGTCGTCGCCGTCTCTGGCGGACGCGCGCAACCGGTGTTTATGCTCGCCAAAACCAAACTCGCCAAACACTTGGACGACTTTATCAACGGCGGCGGACGTAAAATTGATTTATGGTATCCACAAACATCTCATGCCACGGCGACTTTCGCCGATGCCGATTGTTTTATTAACATTAACACGCCGGAAGATTTGGAAGCAGCGGCAACTCGCCTTCGCGCATGATTGAGATATTCGGCAAAGACGGACCTTTGGCGCGCGCCATTGACGGTTATCGTCCGCGCGAAGGACAAATCGCGATGGCAAACGCGGTGGCGGTCAATCGCGGGTTGCAAGTGTTGGAAGCCGGCACCGGCATCGGCAAAACATTCGCCTATCTCGCACCGATTATCGGCGGCGGATTGTCGGCGGTTATATCCACCGGCACCCGCGCATTACAAGACCAATTATTTTTAAGAGACATTCCATTTCTATCACAGGCGTTAAATCGCCCGGTACGTGCGGCGATGTTAAAAGGACGTTCCAACTATGTATGCCGCCGCAATTTGGCGCAACCGTCACAATCACAGCTGTTTTCGGGCAATGATGACTGGGCGCGGGTTTTGGCTTTTGCGGACACGGACGAAGACGGCGACATTCGCGGCGCATCCGGCATTCCCGCCGATTCACCGGTATGGCCGGCGGCGGTTTCAACTCGAGAAACATGCCCGGCGCATGGATGTGATTTTTACGACAAATGTTTTTTATACCGAGCCCGCACCCGCGCACAACAAGCGGACATTGTAGTGGTCAATCATTCCCTGTTTTTATCGGACATGCGACTGCGCGAAGAAGCAATTGTGGAGTTGTTACCGGCGCGAGACATGGTTGTTTTTGACGAAGCACATTTATTACCGTCATTGGCACCTCAATATTTCGGTGAATCTTTATCAGTCTCCGACATGTTGCGCATATTGGCGGAAATTGACCGCCGAGGTTCACGAACGGAGTTGCCACCGGCATTTGCCGCCCTGGCAAAACAATGGCGCGCCACAATCGGCGCATTGTTGGAGTCATCGGAATCATTTTCCGATTCCGCTCCCGCGCGTGACGTATTGGCGATGACGGAATGGAAAGCGGCATTATTACAATTAACGGACGCCATTGGCGTAATAAGAGACGCGGCGATAGACAACGCCACAAAAGCCGAAGCTGAAGAAGGCGAATGGTTTGCCAACACCGCCGCCCGCATCGCCGCAACTCATAAAAGATTGGACAACTGGCGTACGCTCGCCGAAGATAAAGACACGGAGGAGAAACCAGAAGATGATGAAGAACAAGAATCCGAAGACATCATTCCATCGGTTTGTTGGGTTCAAAAAAACGAAAAACAAGGCGGCATGACATTACACGCCGCGCCGGTGTCGGGACGAAATGTTTTTCGCCGCTCGTGGGGAAATTGTAAAAACGTAGTAATGACATCGGCGACTTTGTCGGTAAACGGCGCGCTTGACCGTTTTGTGGAAGACGCCGGCATGGACGGCGCACATGCCGAATCATGGGCGAGTCCTTTTGACTTTGCCGAGCGGACATTGTTATATTTACCGCCGGACATGCCCGCGCCAAATGACCGCGGTTATACCGAAGCAGTGGTAAACGCAACATTGCCGTTGGTACGCGCCAACGGCGGACGTGCTTTTGTTTTGTTTTCAAGTTGGCGGGCGTTACGACAAGGCGCCGCGCTTTTGGAGGAGTTATTGGAAGGACAATATGAAATCATTAAACAAGGAGAGGCGCCCAACGATGAATTATTACGCCGTTTTCGCAAGGCGGAAAACGCAATATTAATCGGCAGTTTGTCTTTTTGGCAGGGAGTTGATGTAAAAGGCGATGCTTTGTCATTGGTGGTGGTGGATAAAATCCCATTTGCGCCGCCCGACTCACCATTGTTGGCGGCGCGTGATGAATGGCGTAAAAAGCGCGGAGAAGACCCGTTTATGTGCAATCAAATCCCACCCGCCGCCATTCTCATGAAACAAGTGGCGGGACGACTCATGAGAGACTTCGGCGACTGGGGTGTTTTTACCGTATGTGACCCGCGTTTGCTCCGGCGCAGTTACGGCAAACTAATTCTCAACTCCCTGCCCCCGATGAGGCGTGTGGAAGATGAAAAAACCGCGTGTGATTTTTTACGCGACATGCGGGATACAGTTTCAAACACCGGGTTATAATCCATTAACGCGCCTTGTTTGGCGCGGGAGATAAAACAATGCCCCAACATGAAAAAATTGATTACGTGGAATTTCCGTGCCGCGATTTCGCCATAACAAAGGCGTTTTTCACCGCCGTTTTTGGCTGGACTTTTGTGGATTACGGCGAATCATACATGGCGTTTTCCAACGCCGGATTAGAAGGCGGTTTTTACCATGTGGACATGGCTTCTTCCTCCGATGACGGCGGCGCATTGATTGTATTTTACAGTGATGATTTGTCGGCGACCGAGGAAAAGATCAAACATCACGGCGGCAAAATTGTCAAACCGACATTTGACTTTCCCGGCGGGCGGCGTTTTCATTTCACCGAGCCTTCGGGCAATGAATTCGCGGTATGGACGGCGGCATAGAGCGGTTATCACAAATCTCACCGCGAAAAATGTTATAATCGCGGACTATGCTGGTTTGTAAATATGGCGGTACATCGGTGGCGTCTGTGGCACTTATTCGCCGTGCCGCCGCGTATGTCGGGCGGCGCGTTGCCGAGGGCGAGCAAGTTATTGTCGTAGTTTCCGCGATGGGCTCCGAAACCGACCGCTTGGCGTCATTGTGCGGCGAGTTCAACAACGCCTTCCCGCGAGAGCGTGACCGGGTATTGGCGTGCGGAGAAGAAGCCTCCGCCGGATTGACCGCCATGGCACTCTGCGAAGCTGGCGCACCGGCGCGCAGTTTCACCGGCGCACAAGCGGGCATCATCACTGACGGCTCACATGGCAAAGCGCGGATTGTAGACATTGACACTGCCGCCCTTCGCGCCGCCTTAGCCGCCGGCGAAACGCCGGTTGTCGCCGGATTTCAAGGAATGACCGCAGGAGGCGACATTGCGACTCTGGGACGCGGCGGTTCCGACACTACCGCTGTTGCATTGGCGGCGGCAATGCATGCGGACGAATGTCGCATATATACTGATGTGGAGGGCATATACACGACCGACCCTCGTGTTTGTCAAAAGGCGCGTTTATTATCCGCGGTGACTTTTGAAGAGATATTGGAAATGGCGTCACTGGGTTCAAAAGTTTTACAGATTCGCGCTGTTGAATTTGCCGGCAAATATCGCGTGCCGGTTCGTGTTTTATCCGCCGCCGCTCCGGACGCGAGCGGCACTTTGATACACTACAAGGAAACCGTCATGGAAAAACCAGTCGTTACCGGCATCGCATTTAACAGAGACGAGGCAAAAATCACCATTGTGGATGTGCCCGACCGTCCCGGCATTGCCGGCGCGATTTTATCGGAAATCGCCGCCGCCGGCATTAATGTAGACATGATAGTTCAAAACATCGGCAATGACGGGCGCACCGACTTTTCATTCACGGTTCACCGCGATGATTTTGCGGCGGCAAAAGCCACGGCACAAAAAACCGCCGATGCCATCTCCGCCGGCGGTGTTTCCGGCGCGTCCGACATTGGCAAAGTGTCGGTTGTCGGCATTGGCATGCGCTCGCACACCGGCGTTGCTTCCGCCGCTTTTGCGGCTCTCGCCGGCGCGAACATTAATATTCAAATGATTTCCACCTCCGAAATTAAAATATCGGTCATCATCGCCGAAGAGCATTTAGAATCGGCGGTGAATGTTTTGCATGATGCTTTTAATTTGGACAAAGCACCGGAAAACGAATGACGGACGGGCAAAAACGGCGCGGTGGATTTACCGCGCAAATTGTTATAATAACGTTGTCGCGGAGAGATGGCCGAGCGGCTGAAGGCGCTCCCCTGCTAAGGGAGTATGGGCGCAAAACGTCCATCGAGGGTTCGAATCCCTCTCTCTCCGCCCGCCGAGAACGGCGATGACTCCCAAAATTATATTGGCTTCCACTTCGCCACACCGGCGGCGTTTACTTGCCCGATTGGGCGTTTCATTTGACTGTGCCTCTCCAGGCGTTTGTGAATCTGAAATACCAGGCGAACCGCCTGACGCTCGCGCTCTGCGCTTGGCGGAAGAAAAAGCCGCTTCCATAAAAGGCGACATTGTCATTGGCGGAGACCAGACACTCTGCGGCGGCGGAAAGATTTTTGACAAACCCGGTGACGCCCAAACCGCCGCCCGACAACTGCGCGCGATGAGCGGCGAACATATTCAATTCTTCACCGCGGTCGCCGTTTACAGCAAGGGTAAGATACAAAGCCGACTGACTTCTCATCGGGCGCGTATTCGCCGTCTGAGTGCGGATGAAATTCGGCGTTATATCAAAAAAGAACCGTCTTTTAACTGCGCGGGCGGCGCGCAAATAGAAGGACTTGGAGTTTCCCTGCTCGCATCCATCAGTGGCGGCGACCCCGCCGCCGTTGTTGGCATGTCTTTAATTCATGTGGCGGAAATGTTGCGTGAGTGCGGCATTCAAATCCCCTAACCGCGGCAAAGAATCAAACTCGCTATAACGGTGTTGCGCCGGAAAACTGAACGACTTCCGGTATAAATCTTTCAAATCCGTCAAAAGAATGCGAGCCTCCGTCTTCTATGACTTGTTTTGCGCCGGCGTACAATGCCTCCGCCTCGCGATAATCCAACAATTCATCGCCGGTTTGCGCGAGCAAAAAATACTTTTCCGGCGCGGTGATTGTCGTTATTTCCAACTCACGAAACTCCCGCAGATGCTCTTCGCCAAACATATATTTGTCTTCCGGGTTGTGATAATTGATTTGTTCCTTGCCGACATAATCACCGATTTTATCGGCGAGCCGCACCGCCGGATTAATTAACACCGCGCGCGCGTTGGAATGATGCTCACACAACCATGTGGCATAGTAGCCGCCCATGGAACTACCGACCAACAAATGTTCGCCCTCTTCTTGCAACAGCGGCTCAATTTGCGCCATCGCTCGTTGCGGACGGTGATGCAATTGCGGCGCGATAAGGTCAACGCCTTTTTTCGCGCAATATTCCGTCAGCAATACGCACTTTTCCGATAATGGAGAACTGTTTAATCCGTGTAGATAGATAATCATATTCCGTTATTGTATGCGAAGTATGCGAAAACCGCCAAAAAACCGATTAACGGGAATAAACTGAGTGCGAAAGAAAACAAAGCGGATGTTCATTCCCGCCCTCCGATGGCGGTGAACAATTCATAAGAAATACGCCCGGCGGCGGCGGCAATGTCGTCAATATTCGGAGATTCGCCCCACAATACGACTTCCGTTCCGACATTTGCATTATCGCAATCGGTTAAATCCAAAGCGAGCATTTCCATGGAGACGCGCCCAATCACTGCCACTTTTTTCTCTCCAATTTGCGCCCACAAGTTATTGGAACGCGGATAACCGTCTCCATAACCGCATGACACAATGCCGATTCGCGTATCACGAGATGCCTGCCATTCTCCGCCATAACCGACCGCATCACCGGCGCGAAGATTCTTAACGGAAACAATTTCGCCGTACAGAGTCATCACCGCCCGCAAACCAAGCTCATCACGGCTTTTCAGCGCGGGCGCGGGTGAAGAACCATAAAGCGCGATTCCCGCCCGTCCCCAATCATCCTTCATATCGCCTTGAAAAAGCAACGCCGCCGAATTGCCGAGTGAAACCATCGCCGCTTTTTGTCGCAACGGACGCAACAACGACAACGCATTTTCAACACTGTCCCTGTCCGGAGAATCGGCGCATGCAAAATGCGACATCAATCCCACTCGCGAAACGGACGGCGCGCGCGCCAAACAATCCATCACCGCCGCCGCATTTTGCGGTGAGAAACCGAGTCGATTCATGCCAGTATTGACTTTAACAAACACCGTCAAATCTGAATCGGACGGTGCTTCAACAATTCGTTTAATTTGTTCATCACTATGCGCCGCCAACCACAAACGCATTTCACATGCCCGTGTCATATCTTCCTCATCAAACGCGCCGCTCAACAACATAATGGGAGAAACAACGCCGGTTTTACGCAAGACGGCGGCATCCGCCGATTCCACGACGCCGAAACCGTCGGCGACATCACACAACGCTTTCGCGGCAAATCGCAGTCCATGTCCGTAGGCGCGAGATTTAACAATTGCCATAACATTCGCGGCGGCACTACGACTGCGAATAGCGCGCCAGTTATCACGCAATGCTTCCGCGTCAAGTGACAATCGTAGCGAGCGCATCGGACAACATTTTTCGTGAATCCGGTGATTCATAAACCAACTTCGCATCTTCGCCCATGGTCGTACATTGCACAAGCCGCCAGCGAGTTGCTTGTTGTGGAGAAGGCGGCGGCGGCAGTTGCACCATATCAAAACCGCCGCCAAAAAACAGCGGTGCATGATACACCACCATTTCATCGGCAAGTCCGGCATTAACAAACGCCCCACACAACCGTCGTCCGGCTTCCACGGTGATTTCATTAACACCGCGCGCCGCCAATTCACTTAACAACGCCGCCAAATCAACTCGTCCGTCAGAATCAGGCAAAGACAACACTTCCACATCATCGGCAACGGGACTTGCGGCAACGGCACATGCCACCATCGCGCCGCCGGAGAACATGCGCAAATCAGCGGGCGCGCGCAATTGACCGTCAATCAAAACCCGCAATGGTTGTCTCGGAGATGACACATGACGGACTGTCAATTGCGGATTATCCGCCGTTGCGGTGCCGACACCGGTGATAATCGCGCAAGAGCGGGCGCGCAGATAATGCGCATCGGCGCGTGATTCTTCGCCGCTAATCCATTGACTCAAACCGGATGACAAAGCGGTTTTACCGTCGGCGGTCGCGGCGATTTTCAATCGCACCCAGGGACGGCGGCGAATCATTCGTGAGACAAAACCGATATTCATATCCAACGCCCGCGCAAAAATCGCATCCGTTTTTTCGGCGCAGACAGTTTCAATTCCCGCCTCTCGCAACATCTTCAAACCGCGTCCGGCGACTTGCGGATTTGGGTCGGGCATGGCGATAACAACGCGCGCCGGTTTTGCCTTGGCCAGCATTGCGGCGCAAGACGGGGTTTTACCTTCGTGGGAACATGGTTCCATGTTGACAAACATTTCCGCGCCGTGTAAATTGTCGTTACAGTTTTGCATGGCGACGACTTCGGCATGAGCTTCACCGGCGCGGCGGTGCCATCCTTCGCCGATAGTTTTGTGACCGCGGCGAATGACGCATCCGACGCGCGGATTTGGCGAGGCGGAAAACAATCCGTTTTTAGCGAGCGCCAACGCCCGTTGCAAAACGGCGGCATCTTTTTCAATCATTGTTTATTCGCGCAGTGTTCATGATTAGAGACCTTGTGGCGATGATTTTACCGCGCGCGGAGAACAGACGGTTATAGTTGAAACTTTCGCATTTCAGACATTTCACGCCGTCCGCTCATAGATGGGATATTGTGAGCAAAGCGATTCCACTTCCGCGGCCACGGCGGCGATATTCCCGCCGTCATCGGGGGCGCCCAGCACGCGCAAAATCCATTCGGCGATACGCCGGCTTTCCTCTTCTCCAAACCCGCGAGTTGTCGCCGCCGGCGTTCCGATACGAATACCGGAGGTCACTGTTGGCGGTTGAGGGTCATTGGGAATGCCGTTTTTATTAAGTGTAATATGCGCGGCATCGAGAGCTTCTTCCGACTTTTTGCCGGTGATGTTCATATCACGCAAATCAACGAGCATCATGTGTGATTCGGTTCCGCCGGAGACAATACGCAGTCCGCCGTCCATCAGCGCGCGCGCCATAACATCGGCGTTCACCATCACTTGTTTTTGGTAATCGCGAAACTCCGGTTGCATGGCTTCTTGAAACGCGACAGCCTTACCGGCGATGGCGGGCAAAAGGGGTCCGCCCTGCAATCCGGGAAACAGTGCGCCATTAATTTTCTTGGAATATTGTTCATCACTCCACATCACCATGCCGCCTCGCGGGCCTCGCAGTGTTTTATGGGTTGTAGTTGTAACAAAATGCGCGTGTTGGACCGGATTTGGATACAGTCCGGCGGCGATGAGTCCGGCATAGTGTGCGACATCGGCGAGCAGATACGCGCCGACCGAATCGGCGATGGCTCGAAATCGGGCGAAGTCAATACGTCTTGAAAAAGCGGAGGCGCCGCAGATAATCATTTTAGGCGAAGTTTCGCGCGCTTGTTTTTCGACTTCATCATAGTCAATATCTTCGGTTTCCGGATGAAGACCGTAGCCGGCGGCATTAAAGATTTTACCGCTAAGATTAACTGCGGCGCCGTGTGTCAGGTGTCCGCCGTGAGCGATGGACATACCGAGGATGGTATCACCGGGTTTCAGCATGGCGTGAAAGACGGTTTGATTGGCTTGCGAGCCGGAATGTGGCTGCACATTAACAAACGGCACGCCGAACAGCTTGGCGGCACGGTCAATGGCGAGTTGTTCGACTTCATCGACATATCCGCAGCCGCCGTAATAGCGACGTCCGGGGTAGCCTTCGGCATATTTATTGGTCAAAACGGAGCCTTGCGCCTCCATCACACGCGGCGAGGCGAAGTTTTCGGAGGCGATGAGTTCAATATGCGATTCCTGCCGCCGTCTTTCTGCGGACATGGCGGCATGCAAAGCGGGGTCAAAACGTTCAATGGATGTGTTATCAAACATGGCAATTCCCTTTCGGTAAAAACGGAGTATATCACCAAAAC
>JAWONR010000181.1:0-12216 GCA_033865115.1 Candidatus Persebacter sydneyensis
CTGGAGCCGCTGTTTCTGGAATTCCCGTCACTGAAACTCCTGTTTCTGGAGCCGCCGTCTCTGGAGTTCCCATCTCTGCAACTCCCGTCTCCGGTGCTCCCGTTTCTGGAACTGTTGTCTCTGGAGCCGCCATGTCTGAAATCACCGACAAGTTGCGCGAGTTGCGCGAAATGACGGAAAGACTCGTTGCGACAATGGATTCAGGCGTTGGACAACCTGTGGCGACGACGGATTCAGGAGTCGGACAAGCGGCGGTGTTGGAAATGTTGACGCAGTCCATGAATCGTCTGAGTTCGGAGGTGGACGCCAAGCTTACATTGTTAAATGAGAGACTTGAGCGCAATCTCAGCGCGCGCTGGACGGATGCACTGGGTTCAATTAACACATTGCGTTCGCGGTTGGAGGAGTTTTCCAGCGCCGGCGACCAGATACAAACGTTTAGCAACAACATAGCGTCTTTGTCGCGGATGATGATGTCCCGTGTTGGCGACGGAGAAGAAGGCGGTCGTCAAAAGCTGGCGGAGTTGCTTTCACCGTTGATTTCATCGGAGCATTTCAGTTTGGATTTTGACCTGCCGAACGGACATTGTGCCGCGGCGCTGGTTCGGTTTCCCGATTACAATGTTTGCGTTGATGCGGGGTTGTCATTGCAGACATTCATTGAGTCAATGGACGACAAGTTATCCGCCGCCGAGCGTGACGCGAAACGGGATGCATTTCGCCGAGAGTTGGCATCGCAGGTGAATCATGTAGCGGACCATTTGATTATGCCGCCGCACACAGGCGAAAGTGCGTTAATGTTTGTGGCGTCAGAGGCGGCGTTCGCCGAGATTCACACTCGTCATCGGATGATAGTACAAATGGCTTTGTCTCGTCGGGTTTGGATTGTATCGCCGACGACGTTTATGGCGATAATCAACACCGCCAACAGCGCCATTCGTGACCGGGATGCGTATGCGCGTCTTCGCGAGATGCAGGAGAAAGTTGTGGGAATTGTGGAGGAAGTACGCGGTTTTGAGAACCGTCTTGCCGAGATTGGCGACCATGTTAATTCGGCATGGCGCAGTATTCAACGCGCGGAAGGCGCCGGCAATCGACTTGCCGGCAGCATACGCGACATATCCCATACTAACGACGACCGCGATATACAATCACTGTCGCATGACAAGTCCGCTTGATGCCTTAGGCCCGCTGGACGGGCGTTATCACTCGCAGGTCGCGCCATTGGCGGCGCATTTTAGTGAGAGAGCGCTTATCATTACGCGGATACAAGTGGAATTGGCATGGTTACGGGCAATAGCGCCGTTGTTTCCATTCTCCGCCAACGCTGATTTGTCGCCGCTGGACGACATTGGGCGTCAAATTGCCGCGCCGAATGAAGCTGAGAGAGTTAAAGAGCTTGAACAAGAGACTCGACATGATGTCAAAGCGGCGGAATATTGGTTGCATGAACAATTGCAACAATGTCAATTGGGTGCGCTGGTGCCGTTGGTGCATTTTGGATGTACATCCTGGGATATTAATAACATCGCGATGGGGCGAATGATAACGGGCGCGTTACGGGAGTCAATGATTCCGTGTTTGGAGTCACTGTTGAAAGACATTCATGAACGTGCACATCAATATGCCGATGTGCCGATGTTGGCGCGCACACACGGACAACCGGCATCGCCGACCACGGTGGGCAAAGAGTTTGCAGTTTTTTACGCGCGATTGTCGCCTCGATTGTCGCGTTTGCGTGAATGGCATGCGCCCGGTAAAATGAGCGGCGCAACCGGCAACTATAACACCCATTATGCCGCGCGCCCGGATGTTGATTGGCCGCAAATAGCGCGGCAATTTGTGGAAGGACAGGGAATGATATTCGCCTCGCACACCACGCAAATAGAACCGTATGATGACTTCGCTGATTTGTTTAATTTATTGCGTGGAGTTAACAACATCGTATTGGACTTGTGTCGGGACATGTGGGGTTATGTGGCGTTGGAATATTTTCGCCAGCCGCCGGTGGCGGGCGAAGTGGGGTCTTCAACCATGCCGCATAAAATCAACCCGATTGATTTTGAAAATGCCGAGGGAAACATTGGTGTTGGCAACGCGTTGTTGGCACACTTATCGGACAAGTTGCCGGTGTCGCGTTGGCAGCGAGATTTGAGTGATTCCACTGTCGTGCGCAACATTGGTTTGGTGTTTGGACATGTTTTTTTGGCGTGGTCATCGGCGCGGCGCGGTTTGGCGCGCAGTGACATTAACACCACTCGCATGGACGCTGACTTGGACGACAATTGGCAGGTGCTCTCCGAAGCGGTACTAACTGTGATGCGTGCTGAAGACGCCGGTGACGAGGCGTATGAACAATTGAAGGATTTTTCACGCGGCGTGGAAGTGAGTCCTGAGCGTTTACACGGATTTATTCGCGAGTTGCCGATAAGTGACAAGGCGAAAGAGTCATTATTATCGCTTGAGCCGCGTAATTATTGCGGCATTGCCGCGCGACTGGCAAAAGAGGTTTAATCAATGGAAGCGGACGATCGACCTACGCGCTTGTTTCGGCGGAATCACGCGCCCGATTTGCGATGGAATTGACGACGTCACATTTAATCGCGATATTTGTTGCCGGATTGTTTTTTTCGGCGATATTTTCCATGACGGAAGCGGCGATAATTTCACAAGACCGGCACCGTCTTTCGCATTTGGCGGAGTCGGGCAATCGTTCGGCGCGGCTTATGCAAAAGATGATGGAGCAGTTGGACAGTTTGCTGGCGGCGATTTTATTGTTTAACAACATTGCGAATGTCATGTGTGCGACAGCGGCGGCGGTGATGGCGACAAGATTGTCGGGCGGCGGCGAAGCCATTGCGTTTGTTGTTTCGCTCGGCGTGGCGTTTTTAATTTTAGTGTTGTCGGAAATCTCGCCCAAGATTATCGGCGTCCGTCATTCAACCCACATTGCATTATTGGCGGCGCGTCCTTTGCGCGTGTTATTGACGGTGTTTTATCCGGCGGTGGCGGTGGCGAACTTTTTTGCCGGCGGTATTTTGGCGTTGGTTGGAATCCGCGGCGCCGGCGGATGGCGCACGGTGATGAATGTGTCGGAGTTACAAAGTGCGGTGCGGGAATCCAACCGCATCGCGCGCGAAGCCAAAGATGACTTGCGCGGACGGCATTATCACATGGTGGAACAAATGTTGCGGCTGGGCGGCATGCCGGTGGAAAAAATCATGACACCGCGGCGGCAGATTCAGGGAATTAACTTACAGGACGGCGATGACATGTTGCGCGTGTTAATGGAGACCGAACACGCGAAACTTCCGTTATATGACGGCAACATTGACAGCGGCGAGGGTTTTGTCAACACTTTGCAGGCGTTAAGAATGGCGCGGGAAGGCGCGATAGACGCCGCCTCGTTGCGGCAAATTAAAACACCGCCGATATTTGTCCCCGCCGCCGCGGACGCATTACAACAAATGGAGACAATGCGGCGACAGGATGCGCGCATGGCGTTTGTGGTGGACGGTGCCGGGCGGGTGGTTGGACTTTTGACTTTTTCCAACTTTTCCGAAGCGGTCATTGGCGGCGAATCATCGTCGTACGATGTTAGATACGGCAGTGAAGGCGAGATAATTTTGCCGGGCGATTTTCCGTTGCGAGAGATGGGTTTGTATCATTTGCCGGTGCCGGAAACTTCGGCGTCAAGCATTAGCGGATTGGTGGTGGAGGCGTTGGGCGGCATTCCCGAGCAACGGGTATGTTTGCGCATGGGCGATTTACGGTTGGAGATTGAAGAAATTGACAAAACCGCCGTACGGTGGGTAAAGGTGTATCCGCCGGTTTCGTAGTTGTCAACTCGGGCGGTTGTCCGATTCTATTTTCCGATTCTAAAGTGAATGACATCGCCGTCTTGGACGATGTAATCTTTTCCTTCAATGCGCATTTTTCCGGCGGCGCGGACGGCGGATTCGCCGCCGAGTTCGACAAAGTCGTGCCAGTCACAAGTTTCGGCGCGGATGAAGTTATGCATAAAGTCGGTGTGAATAACGCCTGCGGCCTGTGGAGCGGCGATACCTTGTCGGATTGTCCATGCGCGAGCTTCTTTTTCGCCGGCGGTGAAATAAGTCGCCAGTCCCAGCATGTCAAACGCGGCGCGCGCGAGTCGTGCGAGTCCGGTTTGTGTTTGCCCGTAATCGCGCAGAAACTCTTCTTTTTCCAAATCGGACAATCCCGCCAAATCCGCCTCCATTTTTGCGCACACCGGCACGACGGGCGCGGGAGCTACGGCGGCAGTTATTGTTTCCAACATTGGATTGTTGGTAAATCCGTCTTCATCAACATTGGCGACATATAACATTGGTTTGCGGGTGAGCAGACACAGCGGCTCGATATATGTCGGTTCGGCGTCGGTGAGCGGGAATGTACTTGCCATGTTGCCGTCGCCCAGGTGTTTTGAGAGTTTTTCACATAATGCGACGGTTTTGCGGGCGGTTTCATCTCCGCTTTTGGCGAGTCGGCGGTTTTTGATGAGTGCATTTTCGGCGGTTTGTAAATCGGCGAGCATTAATTCGGTATTAATAGTGGCAATGTCATCGGCGGGAGTTGTACCGACATGCATGACATCACCGGAATTAAAGCAACGGACAACATGGGCGATGCCGTCGGTTTCGCGAATGTGGGATAAGAATCGGTTGCCCAAACCGGCGTTTTGCGATGCGCCGGCGACAAGTCCGGCGATGTCGACAAATTCAGCGGCGGCGGGGATGGTTTTTTTGGCGCGCGCAACGCGGGAGATTTCAACAAGTCGTGAATCGGCGAGTGGTGCGGCGCCGTTGTTGGGGTCAATTGTGCAAAAAGCGTAGTTTTCCGCCGCGACATTGGCGGCGGTGAGCGCATTAAACAGAGTGGATTTGCCGACATTTGGCAAACCGACAATTCCGCATTTAATTCCCATGAGTGATGGGCGCGTTGCGGGGACGTGAACGGACGGGGAACATGGCGCGCGTATTATACGCGGTTTTGGCTTGTTTAACCGACATTTCCGGGCGATGATTCGTTGAATTAATCCGACTTTACGCGGGGTAATTTCCCCTTGCATCCCGCGCTGGTCAATAGCGATTTCGTGAAATTTCCCCGTAAATAAAGACTCCACGCCCCAAAAAGAGGGGCATGTGGAAGTTTGGCGGCGGGGGCGGTATAATTCGCCCATGCAAACGGCGGAACGGGCGGCGCGTGTGCGCTTGTTATTTTTAGATGTGGACGGTGTTTTGACCGATGGGCGACTTTACTTCATCGGCAACGATGTCGCACGCGCATTTCACACACTGGACGGTGCCGGCATCCGCGCGCTCGCCCGAAGCGGTGTCCAAACCGCACTCGTGAGTGCCGCCGATGACGGCGACAATATCTTTCAGCGCGCCCAACAACTCAACATCACGCGCGTCCATGTCGGCGCCGGGGACAAATTGGCGGTGGTACGTCAGATTTTGGAAGAAGAAAACCTATCGCCGGAACACGCCGCATATATGGGCGATGATTTGCCTGATTTACCGCCGATGAGTCATGTTGGATTTGCCATTGCGCCCAAAACGGCGGCGCCGGAAGTTCTCGCCGTGGCGCATTGGACGCCTGATTTACCCGCCGGCGCTGGTGCGGTGCGGCAATTGTGTGATTTGATTATGGCGGCGCGGACATGAGTCATCGTCGTTGGTTGCCGATTTACGCGCCACTGGCGATATTGGCGGCGTTGTCATTTTGGTTGTCGCCGTTGGAGGAATTGCTCCCGCCGCCCGCATATTCGGCGGTGTTGTTTGATGCGCACTATTCTCGCCCGCAAGATATGGAGGCGTTTAAATTAGACGCGCGGCGGATTGAATACGTTGCCGGAGAAGCGTCACTTTATGATTTACAACTTTCACAGCAGTTGGAAAACGGGCGGATGGTGTTAAAAGGCGAACGCGGCACGGCAATGCGCGGCGAACAGGCGCAACGCCGGGTGTTTATTTATGATGTAAACGGACATATTGAGAGCGCCGGGCGGCGATTGACTTTGCGCGCTGAAGAGGTGGTTTATGACACCGATGAAGGCGTTTTATTCGGACGACAGGCGCATATTCAAGACGCTCTTGGTGATTTACGCGGCGACCAGTTTTGGTGGAATCCCGAAGGCGGAATTAAAATGGAGGGCAATGTTAAAAGCGTTTATCAGCGTTAGCATGCTCGTTTTTGCCATGTCGGCGACGGCGGGTGACAAAATAGAAGTTAACAGCGACACCGCCACTTACGGTGCGGACGGACAGCGTGCGCAGTTTGACGGCAATGTCGTGGTGAACACCGACGGCGTCATCGCACACGCCGACCGGGTATTGGTGAGCGTATATGCGGAAGGCAACATTTATCAACTGTCGGGTTCGCCGGTGCGCGCGGTGTGTGCTGAATGCGCCGATTTTCCGTTGCATGTCAGCGCGCCGGAAATGATGTTGAGCGATGAGGAAGAATCTTTGACAATTCCCGCCGCATTGATGCTTTGCGCGGGCGAAGCCGAGACATGTGAGCGCGGACAATTACAAGCCGATTATGCGCGTTGGTTGTTGGGTGAGGAGATTGCGGAATTACGGGGTTCTCCGGTGCGCGGTGTATGGCGTCCGGATGACGGCGGCGCGCCGGTGTCGGTGCAGGCTCGTCGTATTGAATATAACCGCCAAACTGATTCTCTGGTGATGGAAGGAGACGCAGTGGCGTCGCGCGATGGTGAAGAAATTCGCGGCGAGGTTATTAACATTAATATTAAAACAGGTGCATTGGCGGTGGAAAGCAATGATGATTCGGGACGGGTACGCGGAGTTTTTGGCGGCGATGAATAATCTTGCCGCGAGCGGATTGGTCAAGAGCTACGGCGGGCGGACGGTGTTGGGCGATGTCTCCATTTCCGCCGAGCGCGGTGAAATTGTCGGATTATTGGGCGCAAACGGCGCCGGTAAAACGACATGTTTTTATATTATCGCCGGTTGGATTAAACCCGACAGCGGACGGGTAATGATGAACGGCGAAGATGTGACCAGTTTGCCGATGCACCGCCGCGCTCGCCGCGGATTGTCTTATCTGCCGCAGGACGGTTCCATCTTTCAGGGTCTCAGTGTGTTGGACAATGTGTTGGCGATTTTGGAAATTTGCGGCGCGCGCGGTGATGACGCGCGGCGACAAGCGCGTGAACTTTTGGACACCATGGGAGTTGGACATTTGGCGGCGGCATCGGCAAAAGAATTATCCGGCGGCGAGCGGCGGCGGGTGGAAATCGCGCGATTGTTGGCGACAAAACCGTCTTTTGTATTGATGGACGAGCCTTTTGCCGCCATCGCGCCGATTGCGGTTAAAGAGATAAAGGAAATTATTCGCGCGCTCACTCAAAAAGACATCGGCATTGTAGTGACCGACCATAACGTACGCGAAATGCTTGCATTGTGTGACCGCGCTTATATTTTATCCGATGGCAAAGTGTTGACCGAAGGGACGCCTACACAGTTGGCGGCGGATGATTCGGCGCGGAGTGCTTATTTGGGACGGGATTTTAGTATATGAAAATTACCACTACAACGACCTCTGGCGGTTATTCACCGCATTTAGTGCGCGCCGCCGCCGTTTTGCGACTGGGCGGACGCGGTTTGGCGTTGTTTTTACAGGATGCGGCGGCGACAAATCCATGTTTGCGTTATTCACCGCCGTCTCATTTGTTGGAATCGCCAACGGGCGATGTGCGCGTCTTTTTGCGCGCGCGGTTGGGAGAAGTGCCTTCGCATATTCGTTCACCGGCGGCGGAGTTGGTGGAAAATGTGGATGATGACGGACTTTTGGAGTGGAATGAAGAAATGCGCACGGCACTTGTCGAAGAATACGGCGAAGACAATGTGGAATCGGCGGTGTCGGCGTTACAAACATTGGGACCGGCGGGTATTGGCGGACGCGACTTGGAGGAGTGTTTATTGTTACAACTGGCGACTTTGCCCGAGTCGGCGGGCAAAACCGCTGCTAAAATTATTGTCCGTTGTCGTTTACACTGGTTTTTGCGGCGGCGTTTTGACAAATTGTCGCGCCGTAATTTGCCGGAAGCATTGGCGATATTGGATTCCCTGTCATTGCGTCCGGGCGCGCGGTTTTCGCCGCCGACTCCTCCGCCGTCTCCCGATATAATTTTTTCAACGGAAGGCGGATTATGGAAGGCGCTGGCGGCGGAAGACAACGCGCCGTTTACAGTGCGGGGTGGCGGAGGGGCGGGTGATTATACCCGTGCGCGACAGATGGTATCGGCGGTTGTCGCCCGGCGCCGGCAGGTGTTGCGGCTGGCTCAGTTGTTGGCTGACCGGCAAAGCGGGTTTTTGTCCGGGAATGCGGCGTTATCGCCTTTTTCAATGCGTGAGGCGGCGGCGACGCTGGAAGTGTCGGCGGCGATGATTTCGCATGTTGTGGTTGACAAGTATTTTTCGTTAAACGGGCGCATTTATGCGTTAAAATCTCTTTTTGCGCTACCGACGCCCGGGGGGACAACCGCCGCCGCGGTACGCGAACACATTCATGAGATTATTGCCGATGAAGATCCCGCCCGTCCTGTTTCCGACCATGTTTTATTACGGCGACTGCGCGAGCGTGGTATTGCGATAGCGAGGCGGACGGTGGGAAAATATCGCGCCGCCGCGGGTATCGCACGAGCTTCATTGCGCAAGGGTCCGCCGATTTGTTCATAGGAGAAGTCACATGCAAATTGAAATTACCGGTAATCATTTAGAAATCACAGATGCGTTGCGAGCGCATGTTGACAAGCGGCTTTCGCGGATAAACCGCCGGCGCAATCCGCCGTTGGCGCACATGCATGCGGTATTGGCGGTGGATAAAAAGCGCCACTTATGCGATTTAATGACTCGCGTGGGCGCCGATGAGTTTGTCGCTCATGGCGAGGATGAAGACATGTATTCCGCCATAGACCGTGCGGCGGACAAGATGGAGCGCCAATTGCAAACCGCCAAAGGGCGTCAGCAGGCGCAACGCGGACATTAACGATGAGTGTTTCCAAGATGCTGCCTCCCGAGCATATTCTTGTCGGCGTTGACTGGCAGAGTAAAAAGCGCGCCTTTGAGCAGGTGAGCATTATTTTTGAGAATTCGGCGGGCATTGCGCGCGACAAGGTTTTTTCGGCGCTGATGCAGCGCGAGCGGCTGGGTTCCACTTCTATCGGCAATGGCGGTGCGATTCCGCATGGGTGTTTGGAGGGGGCGAAAGAGCCGTTGTGTGCGCTGGTGGTGCTTAGCAAACCGATTCAATACGGCATTGGCGATGACGGCGGCGCGGTTCGAAATTTGTTTTTTTTAATTGCGCCGCCGGATTCGGACGAGACACATTTACATTTATTGGGAGCTTTTTCACAGATGCTTTCGGACACGCCGTTGATGGATGATTTGAGTCAATGTTCGGATTCAAAAGCGGCGGCGGAACGGTTGGCGCAGTGGGAAACGGCGCAATTCGCCGGCGCCTGAACGGGCGCACCGATGTCAATAGCCAAACATTTTGACTCCGCCGGAGTGGAAGAAAAATGGCGCGCCTCGTGGGAGTCGCAAGAGTTGTTTTCTTCACAGCCGCATGACGGGCGCGAAGATTATTGCATTATGCTCCCGCCGCCGAATGTCACCGGCGCATTGCACATGGGACATGCATTTCAACATGGGTTAATGGACGCGCTGATTCGCCGCGAGCGCATGCGCGGGCGAAATGTGTTGTGGCAGGCGGGCACCGACCACGCCGGCATTGCCACGCAAATTGTCGTGGAACGGGAGCTGGCGGGACGCGGCATTGACGCCGCAAAACTTTCGCGCGAGGAATTTTTACGCCATGCATGGGAGTGGAAGGAACATTCCGGCGGCGCGATTACGCGTCAAATGCGGCGGTTGGGCTCGTCTTGTGACTGGTCGCGCGAGCGGTTTACGATGGATTCGGAAATGTCGGCGGCGGTGACCGAGGCGTTTGTGCGGTTGTATGAAGAGGGATTAATTTATCGCGGCAAGCGGCTTGTTAATTGGGACCCGGTTATTTTGACCGCGGTTTCCGATTTGGAGGTCAACAGCACGGAAGAAGACGGTGTTATGTATTATGTCCGTTATCCGTTTGTGGATGATGAAAGCGACGGCATTGTCATCGGCACGACGCGTCCGGAGACTATTTTGGTGGACGGCGCAATTGCCGTGCATCCGGAAGACGAACGTTATCGGCAATTATTAGGGCGGAAGGTGTGGGTGCCGTTGACAGAACCGCGGCGTGACATTGAAATTATCGCCGATGAACATGTATCGCCGGAATTCGGCAGTGGTTGCGTCAAGATTACCGCCGCTCATGATTTTAACGACTACGAGGTATGCCGCCGTCATGCGGACAAAAACATTCCGATAATTGTGTTGTTTACGCCGGAGGCGCGGATGAACGACAACGCGCCGGCGGCATATCGCGGGCTTGACCGTTACGAGGCTCGCGAGCGCATTGTTGAGGATTTGGCGGCGGTGAATTTGTTGTTGCGTCGCGAGGCGCACCGTTACAAACTGCCGCGCGGCGACCGTTCCGGCGCGGTATTGGAGCCGATGTTAACCGACCAGTGGTTTATGAAAATGGAGGGCATGGCGCAAGCGGCGATGGAGTGCGCGGATTGCGGCGATGTACGTTTTGTTCCCGCCAACTGGCGCAAGACTTACGACCAATGGTTGTCCAATATTCAAGACTGGTGTATTTCACGACAATTATCGTGGGGGCACCGCATTCCGGCGTGGCGCGATCCGGACGGCAACATTATAGTCGCGCGCGATGAAGAGGAGGCGAGGCAAAAATCCGGCGGTGCGCCGCTTGAACGCGACCCGGATGTGTTGGACACATGGTTTTCATCCGCGTTGTGGCCTTTTTCCACATTGGGCTGGCCGCAAACCGACAACGCGCATTTTCGTCATTATTTTCCCGGTGCGGTTTTGGTGACCGGTTTTGACATCATCTTTTTTTGGGTGGCGCGGATGGTGATGATGAGCAAATATTTCATCGGCGCGTCGCCGTTTCGCGATGTATACATCACCGGTTTGGTGCGCGATGCATCGGGGCAAAAAATGAGCAAGTCCAAGGGCAATGTTTTGGACCCGTTGGATTTGGCGGAGGGAGTTTCATTGGACGCACTTTTACAAAAGCGCACAGTTGGATTGATGAATCCCAAACAAGCGGACGAGATTGCGGACGCGACCCGTCGTCAATATCCGGACGGCATTCCGGCGTTTGGCGCGGATGCGTTGCGTTTTACTTTCGCCGCGTTGGCGTCTCACGGGCGCGACATTAAGTTTGATTTGGAGCGTTGCGCCGGTTATCGCAATTTTTGCAACAAGATTTGGAATGCGGCGCGTTTTGTTTTGGGCGTATGTGCCGACCGGGCGGACGACATGTCGCCGCCGACTTTTGCCGATGCGTGGATTGTCAGCCGTTTACAGCGGACGGTGTCATCGGTGTCATCGGCGTTTGATTCTTATCGTTTTGACTTGGCGGCGACGGCGGCGTATCATTTTGTGTGGAACGAATATTGCGACTGGTATTTGGAGATTGCCAAATTGGAGTTGCGCGACCCGGCGCAAAAAGCGCGTGCGCAGCATACTTTGGCGACGGTGTTGGAAACGGCGTTGCGTTTGTTGCATCCGTTTATGCCGTTTATCACCGAAGAGTTGTGGGAGAAAATCGCGCCGTTGGCGGGCGCTGAAAAACGCGAGTCGGTCATGCTGGCGGAATGGCCGTTGGCTCGGGATGAAGACATTAATCCGCGTGCTGAAGAAGACATGACGCGGTTGATGGAGGCGGCGGAGGCGTGTCGTCAGTTGCGTTCTTCCGCCCCCGCGGGCGCGCCGCCGATGTTGTTGGCATGTGGTGATGCGGCGGTGTTTGAGCCGATGTCGGCGGCGGTGGTAAAGTTGGGCGGTTTTTCCGGTTATGAAATTCGCGAGTCGTTGCCGTCCCATTTGCCGCAGGCATCGGCGGCGGGTTTTTATTTTGCCGCCGAGATTCGCGCCGATAAAGCCGAAATGCGCGCGCGGTTGGAGAAAAAGATACAAAAAGCCGATGTTGAGATTTCGTCATTGGAAAAGACATTGTCGGATGACGCATTTTTGTCGCGCGCGCCGCAGGCGGTGGCGGATAAAAAACGAGCCCGATTGTCCGATTTGCAAC
>JAWONR010000182.1:0-2197 GCA_033865115.1 Candidatus Persebacter sydneyensis
ATTGACAAATGAGCGAACGCGAAATTTTAGAGTTTGATGTTTTGGTTGTCGGCGGCGGTCCGGCGGGTTTGTCCGCCGCCATTAAACTAAAACAAATCGCCGCCGCTGAAAACCGCGAGATTAACGTCTGTCTGATTGAAAAAGGCGCGGAAATCGGCGCGCACACGCTTGCCGGCGCCGTAATGGAAACGCGCGCATTGGACGAACTCATTCCTGATTGGAAAAACAAAGACGCGCCGATAAAAACGGCGGTGAAAAAAGATGAATTCGTTTTTTTGACGCAAAAAAGAAAAATTAAACTGCCAACGCCGCCGCAAATGCACAATGAAGGCAACTATATCGTCAGTTTGGGACGGGTTGTTGCATGGCTCGGCAAACAAGCCGAAGACGCGGGCGTGGATGTTTTTCCCGGATTTGCGGGAACCGAAATTCTCTACGGTGATGACGGTGAAGTGTGCGGCGTTGCCACCGGCGACATGGGCATCCGCCGCGACGGTTCACAGGGCGCAAACTACGCCCGGGGCGTGGAACTGCGCGCAAAATACACGATATTCGCCGAAGGTTGTCGCGGCTCGCTTTCGCAGGCGGCAATGTCACATTTTAAACTGCGAGAAGACGCATGTCCGCAAACATATGCCATCGGCATTAAAGAACTGTGGGAAACGCCGCAGGCGAAGGCGGGGCATGTATTGCACACCATCGGCTGGCCGCTTTCTTCCAATGTTTACGGCGGTTCTTTCCTTTATCATTTGGATGAAGACAAAATCGCGCTGGGTTTTGTCGTTGGGTTGGATTATCAAAACCCCTATCTTTCACCCTACGAAGAGTTTCAGCGATTTAAACATCATCCGGCGATAGCGGCACTTTTGACCGGCGGACGGCGTATCGCCTACGGTGCGCGCGCACTCAACGAAGGCGGCTGGCAAAGTTTGCCCAAAATGGCGATGCCCGGCGCGTTATTGGTCGGTTGTGCAGCCGGACTTTTGAATGTGCCGAAAATAAAAGGCGCGCATTTGGCGATGAAAAGCGGAATACTGGCGGCGTCCAATGTCGCCGCCGCATTGCAAAAAGTCGGTGCCGGCAAAGTCGTGGAAGATTACGAACGCGAGCTTCGCGAAAGTTGGGCGGGTGAGGAACTTCGTCGCGCGCGCAATATCCGCCCCGGTTTTTCACGCGGCTTGTATTTGGGCATGGCAAATGCCGCGTTGGACGCTTATGTTTTTCGCGGACGCGCGCCGTGGACGTATAAAAACCGTGAAACAGACCATGAGCGTTTGCGTCCGGCGGCGGAATGTACACCGATTGATTATCCCAAACCGGACGGCAAACTAAGTTTTTCGCGGTTGGATAATCTCGCCCATTCCGGCGTCAATCATTCCGCCGACCAGCCGCCGCATTTGCGTCTGCACGTTGATAAAGTCGCGTTGGAAACCAATTGGGAAAAATACGCCGGACCGGAAGCGCGTTATTGTCCGGCGGGCGTTTATGAATTTACCGAGGATGAAGCAACAGGCGGCAAAAAATTCGTCATCAACGCCCAAAACTGCGTGCATTGCAAAACCTGCGACATCAAAGACCCGACACAAAACATTCAATGGACGCCCCCCGAAGGCGGCGGCGGACCAAACTACGAAATGATGTAGGGTGGGGCGCGGTTATTTTTTGGCTAATATTTCCTTAATTTTGCCGATGGCGTAAAAAGAAGAACCACAGCCGAGAATGACCAGTTGCAGACGAAATTCGCCGAGTTTGTTCGCCCATTCGGGGTAGATGGCGACAAGGATAAAAAAACCGCCGACGGGTATCCATGACGCCCATGCTCCCACATGCACAATGGACAGAAAATTTTCGCTATTAATTTGAAACCGACAATAGCCGAAAGACAACCCCATTCCCAATATTGCAAAAACAATGGGAAAGATGATGATGTTGTCAATAAGCCATTCGCTCACAAATCGCGTTTTTGTCGTGCGTTTTCGCCGATGACGCAGATCAAAAACCCGATTATTCCTCCGATAATCGCGCCGGGAACGCCAAAACCCAACCCCGCGCCCACTAACGCTCCGCTAGTGGCCACTACGATGGGCTCGCCTTTATCCGCGGACGGTATTTGATTCCGCCGCGGATGTGTTTCCTGATGATGCGATTTGTCCGTCATGGCGTTTCTCCTGTTCAAGTATTATATCACTTTAATGCG
>JAWONR010000182.1:2297-11880 GCA_033865115.1 Candidatus Persebacter sydneyensis
GCGATTTGTCCGTCATGGCGTTTCTCCTGTTCAAGTATTATATCACTTTAATGCGAGATTCGGAATTTCTTGAACAAAAACTCAAGAAAAAATTACCGAACAATGAGTTATTAATTTTCGCCGGTTTCGGTTTTGATATAGCGGAAGAAATCAGAATCGGGTGACAGAATAAAAAAGTCACCGTTGCCGCCCAAGGAGTTGCGATAGGCGAGCAGAGTGCGATAAAAATCATAAAAATCGGGATGACGTGAAAAAGCATCGGCGTAAATTGTCGCCGCTTCGGCGTCGCCGCGTCCGCGTATTTCTTCGCCGCGCCGCGCGGCGTCGGACAAAATAACCACGCGCTCGCGGTCGGCTTCGGCGCGTATTTTCTCTTTTTCGGCTTCGCCTTCGCTTCGCCGTTCGTTGGCGATGCGACGACGCTCTTCTATCATGTTCTTATAAACATTTTCGGAAACGCCGGCGGGAAGGTCAACGCGCTTCATGCGAACATCCAACACTTCCAGCCCCAATTCCTCCGCCCCCGTGTTGGCGCGGTCGCGCATAATGCGCATGACTTCTTCGCGTTCGCCGGTGACGACGTCTTTTACCGTGCGCTTGCCGATTTCATCGCGCAATCCGCGGTTGATAATCTCCTGCAAACGCGCCGCGGCGCTGACTTCGCTGCCGAGCAAACGCTCATAAAACTTCGCCGGATCCACGATGCGCCATTTGACAAATGAGTCCACCAAAAGATTTTCTTTCTCCGCCGTGATGTAGCGGTCGGGGTCTTCAGCGTCTATGGTCAGTACGCGAGAATCAAACACGCGCAAATTTTGCCACGGCGCTTTGATGTACAAACCGGGCTCCTGTTTGGTGGCGACAATTTCACCGAATTGCAAAACCAACGCGCTTTGCCACGGATAAACAATAAACAACGTTTTGCCCATAAGAAACAGCAACAAAAAGACGGCGCCGGCGAAGATGGTGATAGTACGCATTATTGTCGCCCTCGCAGTGCATCGGTTCCGGTTTGTGTGCCGCTGCGCAGACGTTGTTTAAGCGCATCCAGAGTGTTTGGCGCCGCCGACGGCGGGAAAGAGGGTGTCAACGGCACCTCACCGCCGCGCAAATCCACCGCCGCGCCGCCCGCTTGTAACATGCGGTCAAGCGGCAAATACAATAAATTGCCGGAGTCTTTTTGATCAATGATTATCTTGCTGGCGCGTCCCATGATTTCTTCCAGCGTTTCCAAATACAAACGGCGACGTGTGACCTTCGGGGCTTTGGCGAATTCATCGGCGATCAGCAAAAAACGGTCGGCGGCACCGGCGGCCTGGGCGCTGACTCCCCGCCGATAGGCTTCGGCGTCTTCCAAATAACGCGCCGCTTGTCCTTGCGACCTCGGCAAAATGTCGTTGGCGTACGCCTTGCCTTCGTTAATTTTGCGCTCTTTGTCCTGCCGCGCTTTAATGGCGTCTTCAAAAGCGTCTTGCACTTGGTCGGGCGGTTGTACATTTTGAATGGCAACCTCGCGGACTTCTATGCCGGTTTTGTAGCGGTTGAGAATGTCTTGCATGGTTTGCTTGGTTTCGTCGGCAATGGATTCGCGACCTTCATACAATACAAAGTCAATTCTGTTTTTGCCGGCGACTTCGCGCATGGCGGTTTCGGCGACCTGCTTGACGACATCTTCGGCGCGACTGTTGGAGAATCGATTTTCAAACAAAAACCGCTCCGGATCATTCAGCGCGTATTGAACGACAAACTGCAGGTCAATGATATTTAAGTCGCCGGTGAGCATGAGCGATTCGCGCGGGTCTTTGCGCTTCGCCTCGTTGCGAAAGCCCACTTCCACCCGCCGCACTTCGGTCAGATTGACAATACGATAATCTTCTATAAGCGGCATGTGCCACACCAATCCCGGCGACTGTACGCCGATAGGGTTGCCCAACCGAAACATGACCGCCCGTTCGCTGGCGTCCACTGTAAAAAACCCGGACAACGCCCACAACAACAAAATTATGGAAGACCCGATGAGCGCCAAATATCCGGGTGGAGGCAGGGGTCTCCCTTTCGGCGCCTCGCCGCCGTCACCGTTGGGCTCGCCGCCATCGCGCGAGAACATCCGCGCCTTTTGAGCGCCTTCACCCAGTATACGATCAACCAGTCCGCGCAGGACTTTGTCAATGTCTGGTAATTGATTCTGAAAAAAAAGTTTGATTTTCATGTCCGTCGGTAACTGGCTTTAGCTGTCGCTGCTTCTCCCAACGCCCGTTTCAGACCGGCAATACCTTCGCCGCTGAGACCGGACAGCCAAACCGTGCGTATTGTACCACATGGCGCGCGCGACACACGCGCCGGCGTGCCTATTTTGTCAATTTTATTCATCACCAGCAGCCGCCGCCCGCGCTCCGCCCCGATGGCGTCCAATGTGGAATGTGCCACCGCCAACTGCGCATCGCAGTCGGCGCGCGCCGCATCGGCGACCACCACAATAACATCGCTTGCCGCCGCCTCGCGCAAAGTCGCACGAAAACCCGCCATCAATTCATGCGGCAAATTGCGGATAAAACCCACCGTGTCGGCAACGACCGCCGTCTCGCCATTGGCATAAACACGGCGCGCGGTTGATTCCAAAGTGTCAAACGGACGACTGTTCGCCGGCATGTCGGCGCGCGCCAGCGCGTTAAATAATGTGGATTTGCCGGCGTTGGCGTATCCCACCAGCGCCGCGGTCAAGGCGCCGCCTTGTGTCCGCCGCCGCCGTGCCATCGTATTGCGCGCCGACATCGCGGCAACGCGGCGTTCTATCTTTTTTATTTTTTCCGACAATAAACGGCGGTCAATCTCAATCTGCTTTTCGCCCGGTCCGCCGCGTAAACCAATCCCTCCGCGCTGACGTTCCAAATGTGTCCACCGTCCGGCAAGTCGCCCTAACTGGCGGCGACAGCGCGCCAACTCCACTTGTAACTTACTGTCGGCGCCGCGCGCGCGTGATTCAAAAATCTCCAAAATCAAATCACTACGGTCTATCACCGGCAACCGCCAGCGCGCTTCTAAATTGCGAGCCTGTACCGATGACAAATCAGTGCCGACAATTATGCGCTTGGCGTTCAATTGCACCGCCAGTTCGCCAACAGCATCAATGACGCCGGCGCCGATAAAAGTCGCCGCTTTGGGCGTGCGTACGATGGCGGAATGCACGGCGGCGCAAAAATAACCCGCCACCACCGCCAACTCGCCCAATTCTTCGCATTCTTCGCGCAAATCTCCGCCCATCGGCGGTATCGCCAATAAAACAGCGCGATTATCGGGGCGCATAAGGATTGTCTTCAGCGCGAAAATCCACCCGCAATGGCGCGCCCACCAATGACAAACGACGGGCAATTGCGGCGGATAAATAACGTTTGTAATCATCGGCGATGCGCGCCACACCGCCGCCGTGAATTACCACCCGCAACGGCGATTGTCCGCCTTGGTGAATATAACGCAACTTCGGGCGGATGCCGCCTGTCATTGGCGGCGGGTTGCGGCGCACGGCTTCTGATAACGCGCGGTTGAGATGGGCGGTGGAGAAACGCGCTTGTGCCGCTTGTGCCGCTTGTTTTGCCGCCGCCAACAGTTTGTCAGTGGAAATGTTGCCTTCCGCCGCCGAAATGGCAAACGCCTGGGCGGCAAAACCGGGCGACATCTCCCGCGCTTGTTGCAACACCGTCTTACGGCGGCGCGAAGGCGGTAACAAATCACTTTTATTTCCCGCCAACACCACGCCGCAACCGGCGTCCGCCAACATCGCCGCCAGTCGTTTGTCTTGATGACCGGGACCGGCATGCATGTCCCACAACAAAACGGTAACCGCCGATTGTTGCACCGCCGCGCGCGCCGCCGATACGCTGAATTTTTCGCGTGTTGTCGCGGCGCGGCGGCGGCGCATGCCGGCGGTGTCAATTAATGCAAAATCCCCATGCGATGAAGACAACACCGCCCGCACATTGTCGCGGGTGGTGCCGGGCGTTGCCGACACCAAAACTCGGTCTTGTTTCAACAAGCAATTCATTAAAGTGGATTTTCCCACGTTCGGACGCCCGATAATCGCCAACGGCGGCGCCGGCGGTGATTCTTCCGCCTCCGGCAATATCGCCGCCAATCGCTCCCGTAATGCGTCCATACCGTCTCCGCGCTTGGCGGAAACCGGCAAGGTGTCTTCTTTAAATTGATAAAAATCCGCGCACGCCTGCGCCGCCGGCAGGCCTTCGCACTTGTTCGCCAACAATAGGCGAGGGCGGTCAGGCCAGCGGCGGCGCAACATCGTCAATAATTCCGCATCTCCGTGTTGTACGCCCGCGACTGCGTCTACAACCGCCAAAATAATATCGGCTTGTTCCGCCGCCCGCGTCATGCGCTGCAAAATGGCGTCCGACCACGCATCGGGCGCGCCGGCAACGCCGCCGGTGTCAATAATATTAATGGCGCGCCCATCGCCAAGGCGCGCAGTTTCGCACAAATAATCCAAAGTCATCCCCGGCGCATCATGTACAATCGCCGCCCGTCTCCCGCACAAGCGGTTGAACAACAGCGATTTGCCGACATTGGGACGACCGACAATGACGGCGGCGGGAACGGAAGACAGAGTGCTGGCGGATGTCGATGCGATAATGCCATTATACGCCCGCACGTCCGTCATGCGGCGGTTTAACGCTTCGGAGGACGAACCTGGTGCGCTTCATCATGCCCGCGCAACGGCTCAAAATGTGTCGTGATTTCGGTTGGCATTTCAAAATGCCGCGCAATTTCACTTTCAATTTCCATGGAAATATCATGCGCGCGGGCAATGGTCGTTTCGTTGTCAAGCAACAAATGAAAATCAATTACCAACTTCCCGCCCGAATCGCGGTGGCGCAAAAAATGATAATGCGCATGATGTTTGCGCGTTTGTTCATCAAGCAAATGGCGCAGTTTGGCGTCGGTCTTGGGGTCGGCACTGTCCATTAATCCGCCAACGGAACGGCGAATTAATCCCGCACCCGACCACAAAATATGCAACGCGATTAAAATCGCGACAATCGGGTCCGCCGCCTGCCAGCCGGTTAAATGCGACAACGTGAGTCCGATAATGACGCCGGCACTGGTTAACCCGTCCGTCAAAACATGCCGTCCGTTCGCCTCTAACAGCAACGACTGCCGTCGCCGTCCCTCCCGCAATAAAAAAACGCCCAGCGCGGTGTTAATTACCGTCGCCAGTCCTATATAGCCAATGCCCGCGCCAATTTCGCGTAACGCCAAATCGCCCGTCCGCCATCGTCCGCCGGCTTCGTAAAAAATAAACAACGCCGCGATGATAATCATCGCCCCTTCAAAACCCACCGAGAAAAAATTAATCCGGTCGTGTCCGTATAAATGGTCGCGGTCGGCGGGTTTTTGTGCCAGCCACACGCTGTACGCGGCGAAGCATAGAATGAAAAAATGTACGACCGATTCGGCGACGTCCGATAAAATCGCCAGCGAGTCGGTGATGTGATAGGCGTATCCTTTTACGCCCAGCAAAAAAACGCCCGTTACCAACGACAAATGAATGCAATACGATAGATAACGCGCGCGCCGTATGTGCTCATCGGAGCGGCGAAAATGTATGTCCTCCGAAGGCGCGGCGCGGGGGGCGCGTGTGTCCGGCGTGTCTAACAAGTCAACAATGTCCCGGCGGATTCGCCGGTCAACACTTTTGCCAACGCGCCGGCGGCGGTCAGTTGAAAAACATGCACCGGCAGTTTGCGTTCGCGACAAAGCGCCAGGGCGGTCGCATCCATTACATCCAGTTTTTGAGTCAACGCGTCGTGTATCGGCAACGTGTCATAGCGCCGCGCGGCGGGGTCTTGAGTCGGGTCGCTGGAATAAACACCGTCAACATTCGTCGCTTTTAACAACGCACACGCGCCGATTTCAGAGGCGCGCAACGCCGCCGCAGTGTCGGTGGAAAAAAACGGATTGCCGGTGCCGCCGCTAAAAATCATTACATGCCCGGCGCCCAAATGTTTTTCGGATTTTTCGCGAATATACGGCGCGGCGACCTGTTCAACATTGAGCGCCGTTTGCATTCGCGCCACCATGCCCGCTTTGGATAACGCCGATTGCAACGCCATGCCGTTAATTACGGTCGCCAACATGCCCATGTAATCCGCGGCAACGCGGTCAACCTTCATGCTTTTGGAAAGCATTTTGCCGCGCACGATGTTGCCGCCGCCCACCACCACCGCCACCTGCGTGTTTAAATCAAGCGCAGTCGCGATTTCTTCACATAAATAATTGAGTGTCGCCGGATCAAAACATTCATGTCCGCCGCCAGTAAGCGCCTCGCCGCTGATTTTTAACAATATTCGGCGATAAATAGCGGTACCTGCCATATTAAATATCACTCCCGCCAACAACCATCCAATGAAACGCGTTAAGACGAACGCCCGCCGCCGTCAATGCCTCGCCGACAGTTACGCCGTTGTCTTTGACATACGGTTGTAACTCCAAAACTCGCTCGGCGAAATATTTTTTCAACCGTCCTTCCGCCATTTTTTCCGCCGCCGCAGGAGGCTTGCCTGATTCGGCGGCCTGTGCGACAAATATCTCGCGTTGTTTTTGCAGCTCTTCCGCCGGCACATCGTCCAAACGCAAATACTCCGGACGCATCGCCGCAATGTGCATGCAAACTTCGCGCGCCGTTTCGGTGTCATCACCGGAATAATCCGACATCGCGGCGATTTTGTCGCCGGTGTGCATGTAAAATGCGACATCACCGGCGGCGGCTAAAATTTGTGCGCGACCAAAACTCACATTTTCGCCGACTTTCATCACCAACGCTTTGCGGGCTTGTTCGCCGTTGTCGCCGTCCATTGCCGTTTCGGAACTCTTGGCAGTGGCAACGGCGGCCGCCCAGTCTCGACAAAACGCGCCAAAGTCATCGCCACGGGCGACAAAATCGGTTTCGCAATTAATCTCCGCCAAAACGCCGACTCCATCGGCGACACAAAATGCGAGTCGTCCTTCGCCCGCTGTTCGACTTGCAACGCGTTCGGCTTTGGCGCCGCTTTTAATGCGTAAAAAATCAGCGGCGCGTGTGATGTCGCCGTCGCATTCCGACAACGCTTTTTTACAATCCATCATGCCCGCGCCGGTGGCATCACGAAGTTCGCGCACCATTTGCGCGGTGACAGCAGTACTCATTATTGTGTCTCGCTCTCGCTCTCGCGGACGGCGGCAACAGTCTCGGCAGTGCGTGATTCGCGTCCCGCCCGCACCGCATCGGACATCAGGCGCGCGTAAATCTCAATGGCATGACGCGAATCGTCATTGCCGGGAATCACATAATCCACACCCGCCGGAGAATGATTGGTGTCCACCACCGCGACTACCGGAATGCCCAGTAAATTCGCTTCGCGCACGGCGCCTTTGTGCCAGCCCACATCCACAATAAACAATGCGTCCGGTAATTCCGTCATGTCGCGTACGCCGCCGATGGATTGGGCGAGTTTTTCTTTCGCCGCTAAAAGACGCATGCCTTCTTTTTTGGTCAAACGGGAAAGCGCGCCTTCGTCAATGTCGGCGTCCATTTTTATCAGCCGTTCAACTGAATTGCGCGTTGTCTTAAAATTCGTCAACATGCCGCCCAGCCAGCGGTGGGTGACATACGGCATACCGGCGTCTCGTGCATGCGTGGTCATTACATCGCCTGCAACTGATTTGGCGCAAACATACAACACTACGCCGTTTTGAGCGGAGACGTTGTGAATAAATTCAGCGGATTTCTTTAACCCTCCCAGTGTATGGTCAAGGTTGATAACATGCGTGTGATAATAAGCGCCGTAAATATAGTCCGCCATCTGCGGATTCCAAAACCGCGTGCGATGACCAAAATGCGCCCCCGCCAGCATGAGTTCGCGTATGGAAGTGTTCATGATGTCTCGCCTTTCCGGGCTTGCCCGCCCTGTGCGGTGGCGTCTTCGGACAACACCGCCACTGTAATTTTCGCCTCCACACCGGGTTGTAAAACTACCGATACTTCGTGGTTGCCGATTTCTTTTAGATTGCCGCCGGGCAGTGAAATTTGTCCGCGCCGAATGTCGGTTTCGGTCAACTTTTCGCCGTTAAGCGCCACCGCCACCGCCGCCGGAGTGATGGAACCATACAAACCGCCGTCCGCTGATGCGCGCGCCGGCATTTGTAACAAATAACCGTCCAACGCCTCGCGCGCCTGTTGCAAAATTTCACCGCGGCGATTTTGCCGCTCTTCCAATTCAGCACGCCGTTTTTCAAAATCGGCGACAATTCTCGGTGTCGCGCGTTCCGCCTTGCCTTGCGGAAAAAGATAGTTGCGTGCGTATCCGGAACGCACATTCGCGACCGTGCCCAAGTCGCCCAAATTTGGCACTTTCTCCAACAAAATTACCTTCATTTTTCGCGCCTCAGAGCGTGACTGCGCGAATACGGCAACAACGCCAAAAACCGCGCCTGTTTAATGGAGCGCTTTAACTGTCGTTGCATGCGCGCCGATACATTGCTATAAGCGGAGGAAATAATCCGCGCTTCGTCATTAATATAACGCGAAAGCAATTCCACATCTTTGTAATCCACTTCGGTAATGCCCGCCGACAACAAGGGGCAGGGCGGAGGACGCCGAAACATCGCCCGCTGTTTGGATTGGACAGTGCGCCGTCTGCGGCGAAAAGGCGGTTTGTTTATCATTTTTTCTCTCCGTCATTGCCGTCATCTGCGGCGTTATTGTCATCGGAATCGCCGGCGCCGTTTGTCTTCGAAGATTCATCATCGCCAATGTCATTATCATCATCGGACGGTTCGGTGTAATCGGCGGCGATGTATTCCTCCGCCGCGTCTTCTTCTTTGGCGGGTTTGTCATGTTTCATCATCACCGAAGGTCCGTCCGGCGCGTTGTCGCGGCGAACAACCAGCGAGCGCATGATGGAATCGCTAAACCGGAAAGTTTCACGCAGTTTATCCAATGTGTCATCACCGCATTCAATATTCATCAGTAAATATTGCGCTTTATGCTGGTTTTGGATGGGATACGCGAGTGGTCGCCGTCCCCAGTCCTCCAGACGATGCATGACGCCGCCGCCGTCGGTGACGATGTTTTTGTATAATTCTATCATCGCCGCAATGCGCCCCTGTTGGTCGGGGTGGATAACGGCGACAATTTCATAATGTCGCATCTCTTGGCTCCTTTCGGTCTTTTACGGCCGCCGGACACACATGGCGGCAAGAAGCGATAAAATATGATTGTATCACACTTTTAAGCGCCAATGCAACCCCCCGCCAGCGAAATTATTTCCCCCAAGCAACAATTACCGCCGTTGCTGGCGCAGTGGCGGCAATCCGCCGCCCCGGAAGAGGCGGAATCGCTAAAACACGCCATCAGCGGACTGTTCGCGCTGATGCACGAAGCCGACATCGCCGATGCTTTAGAGTCCGTCCCGCCCGAAGAACGACTGCTGGCGTGGGAATGTATAGACGCCGATGCCCAGGCGGAAGTGCTGAATGAATTGTCCGGCAAAGCGCGCCTGCCATTACTGTCGCAGGTGCCGGAAGAAGCCGTGGCGTC
>JAWONR010000183.1:0-9171 GCA_033865115.1 Candidatus Persebacter sydneyensis
GGTTATGGATTGACGGCGGTTAAGACGGATTTGAAAACATGTCCTTTGTCATCAATATGTACTTTTATGGGGATATAGTCCATCTCCGGCGCCAGCCAAAAAACGCGGTTGCCGCGCTCGCTTTCGCGGATTAGTGGAACGGCGTCAAATTCGCCCATGGGGGTTTTGATTTTTTCCATTTCACCGGCGATGTATTCATAAGTTTTAATCCGCCAGCCGTCTGTGGCGGCGACCATTCCCGGCGTTAGTGTCTGCAAAATATAAGGACGGTAAATTGCGGTTAAATAATCCACCAGCGGCGCTTCGGGTACGGGCTCGCTTCGCGTTTCCTCGCCGCGTTGCAAATGCAAAACGCCGGCATCTTCATCAAAAACCATCGTGTTTTTGGGGCGTTTGCCGCGTTTTGTTTCAAAGTGCAGCGGCAGCAAACCCAAAACTTCATCAATGCGTCCGCGGCTTTTGCGGATGACATCGCCGTATAAAAGTTTCGCCAGACCGGAGGCTTTTGCATGACTGTTAATGACATAACCGCCGTCTTCTTCAATCGTAAAAGTTTCAACGACTTTTGCGGCGGGAATATCGTTATAGGAAAAATCAAAGTGCAAAGTCAGCGATTTTGGTTCCTGCGCCGCCGCCGTTGTCGCAAATGCCAACACCGCCAATGCGATAAGGTGTTTCATTTGTTTTCTCCTTTTGCGAGTTGTTCCAGCAATTGACTGATAATTTTTGGATATAACTGATGTTCTTCTTTCAACACCCGCGCCGCAAGGGAATCTTCATCATCATCGGGCAAGACATTGACTTTGGCCTGTGCGATGATTTCGCCGGTATCCACGCCTTCATCAACATAATGGACGGTGCAGCCATGTTCGGCGACACTCGCCGCCAATGCGCGCGCATGTGTGTCAAGTCCGCGAAACTGCGGCAACAATGACGGATGAATATTAATCATGCGTCCGGAATATGCCCGCACCACGGACGGCGGCAAAACACGCATGAATCCGGCCAATGCGACCAGTTTCGGATTCACTTCCCGCAACACGGCGAGCAGTTGGCTCGCCCATTCTTCGGTGGAGGTGAACTCTTTCGGCGCAACAATATGGACGGTTTTGCCGTGTGCTTTTGCGGTTTGCAAACCCGCCGCTTGCGGATTGTCGGAGATGACCGCCGACACATGCTCGCCCGTTGGCGATTCTAAAATCGCGCGCAAGTTGCTCCCGCGTCCGGAGATTAAAACCGCTATACTCACATTCATGCCTGTTCATAAATTACACCCGGCGTTCCCGTTGTAATCGCGCCCAGTCGCCGACAAGTTTCGCCGTTTTCTTGCAGGATTGAAACGGCGGCATCAACATCGGATTCAGAAACAACCGCCACCATGCCGACTCCGCAATTAAACACCCGTCGCATTTCATCATCATCAATATTGCCGTTGTTTTGAAGCCATGCAAACACCGGAGGCAATGCAAACTCCTGAATGGTAGCCGCTGTGTCGGGAGGCAAAATACGCGGCAAGTTTTCGCTGATACCGCCGCCGGTAATGTGCGCCAGTCCGCGCACTGATATTTTTGCGCGCAGGGCGGCGATACTTTTACAATAAATGCGGGTGGGAGACAATATAGCGTCCATGACTTCTTTCGGCGGCGGCGGCGCGTTTTGTAAAATTTTGCGAATGAGTGAATAACCGTTGGCATGCGGACCGGAAGAAGCGATGGCAATGAGCGCGTCTCCGGATGAGATGATGCTTGTATCAAACAATTCCGTTTCTTCGGCGGCGCCGAGAGCAAATCCCGCCAAATCGAACATATCACCGGCATAAGTGCCGGGCATTTCAGCGGTTTCTCCGCCGACAAGGGCGCAGCCGGCATCATCGCAACCGCGAAGAATGCCGTCAATGACTCGGGCGACAAACTCGGGCGACAGTGAGTCACAGGCGTAATAATCCAGAAATGCCAGTGGTTGTGCGCCGACACACAACAAATCATTCACACACATGGCGACGACATCAATTCCGGCGGTTTCGGGCAAGTCGGCTTCGGCGAGGAGGGCGGCTTTGGTGCCGATGCCGTCTGTACAGGCGGTCAGGACTGGTTTTTGCAAGGCGGGCATACGCCATGCGGCGGCAAACCCGCCGGCATCGGGCAGTCGCACGGCGCCGCGCGCCGCCAGAGCCGCCGCGGAGGCGGCAAGTTTGGGACGAAGATGGGACACCAAGGCGTTACCGGCGTCAATACTGACACCGGCATCGCGGTAGCGGTTGGATTTAGCGGTCATATTCGGTATCATGGCGGATTTTACCGCATTTGCGAGATTTTGCGAGATGAAAACATCCAACATATTTCTATTTACAGCGTTTGGCGCATTATTGTTGTGGCTGATGTATTCAGCTGGAGCGGCGCTGGCGCCGTTTGTACTGGCGGCGGTGCTTGCCTATGTATTAAAGCCGTTGGCTCATAAGATGGAAGGCATCACTTCGCCGATGATTTCGGCGGCGGTATTGGTCGGATTGATTCTGGGGTTGTTATTATTGTTGCCGTTGGCGCTGGCGCCGATTATCGCCAAACAAGCGGCGAGTTTGCTTTCCATTTTGCCGTCTTTGGTGGAGCGCGTTGCCGAGTGGGTGGGCGGACTGCCGCCGGAGATTCTGGAACAGATTAAATCATTTGATTTGACATCGGCGGCGGAGCAGGCGGTACAGTCCGACCGAGCGGCGAATGTGGCGGGGGCGTTTTTCGGCATTTTTGGACGGGGCGTTTCGGTGATAGTGGAGTTTTTGTCAATATTATTGGTGACGCCGCTGACAGCGTTTTATTTGTTGCGTGACCGCCATGCCATGGCGGCATACTTGGCGGAGACAATCCCGCCGAGATGGCGCGAAGAAATATTGTCGGTGATGCGGGAGCTTGACCGGGTGCTTGGTGAATTCTTACACGGACAATTGTTGGTGATGGCGGTGATGAGCATGTTATATGCGGGCATGTTGTCGGTGGCGGGATTGGATTTTGCGCTGACTGTCGGCATTATCAGCGGCGTATTGGCGTTTATTCCTTATGTGGGTTTTATTATCGGCGCGGCGTTGGCGACTGTGGTGGCGCTTGGACAGTTTGATGCATGGGCGGATTTTATTTTGGTGTGGGCGATAATGGTCGTCGGCACCACGGTGGAAAGTGTTTTGATTACGCCGTGGTTGGTGGGCAAGCGCGTGGGTTTGCATCCGTTGGCGGTGTTGTTGGCGTTGTTTGTCATGGGCGCGGTGTTTGGATTGGTAGGCGTGTTGGCGGCGTTGCCTTTGGCGGCGGTGCTGTTGTCTCTGTTTCGCCATTTGTATCGGCGTTATGTTGACGGCGAATTTTATGGACGCTCGCTTTAATACTTCGCCGCTTCCGTTTGCGCCTTCGCCGCCGGAGTTTGACGATTTTATAGAGGGGGAAAATCGCCAAATCTTAATGGCGGCTCGCGCGTTGGATGACAATGACGCGCCGTCCCCGTCTCTTTATGTATGGGGAGGCGGCGGCAAAACACATTTATTGCGCATGATTGTCGCCATGGCGCGTCCGCACCGGGCGGCGTTTTATGTGAGTGCTGAACAGGCGATTCCGCCGCCCGTTCCCGGACTTTTGGCGGCGGATGATATTGACAACATGTCCGAGGAAAAACGACTGTCATTAATGGACTGGCAAAACAAAATCTCTCCCGGCGGTTCTTATCGTATTTTAGCGGCGGGTAATTCACCGCCTGAAGACGTGGGTTTGGGAGAAGAAATAGCCGCTCGTTTATCGGCGGGATTGGTGTTTCGCCTGCGTGACATTTCCGAGGAGGAAAAAAAACGGGCGTTGTCGGGTTATGCGCGCCGCCGCGGTTTTGTATTGCCGGACGAAGTCATTAATTTGTTTTTAACCCGCCTGCCGCGTGATATGACAAGTTTAACCGCGGCATTGGCGGATTTGGACGGCTTTTTATTACCTCGTCAAAAACCGCTGACTTTATCGCAGGCGCATCAATGGTTGCGCGGACGTTCGCCGGCGTTGTTTAGGACATCGGATTGATGCGTTTTTGGGGAGAGCCCCGCCGCCGTCATGGTGAAGCGGAAAAAATCGGCGTGTTATTGGTGAATTTGGGAACTCCGGACGCGCCGACTTCAAAAGCATTGCGGAAATACCTGCGACAGTTTTTATCAGATCCGCGGGTGATTGAATCACCGCGGTGGAAATGGCTGCCGATATTGTATGGAATTGTTTTACCGTTTCGTTCACCGCGTTCGGCGGCGGCGTATCGCAAAATTTGGACGAAAGAAGGTTCACCGCTCATGCAAAACTGCATTGCACAACAGCGCGCGGTTGCCGATGCTTTTGCCGATGCGCCGGTGTCGGTGTCATTGGGGATGAGTTACGGCGAGCCGTCCATTGCATCTGCGTTGCGGGAGCTCGCCGAGCGGCATTGTCGGCGAATTGTAGTGTTGCCGATGTATCCGCAGTATGCGGGAAGCACCACCGGTTCTGTTTTTGTTGATGTTTCGCGTGAGTTGTCGCGCTGGCGCGCGGTGCCGCATTTGCGTTTTATTTCGGAATATGGCGATGACGGGCGTTATATCGCCGCGCTCGCCGATTCCATTCACGGACATTGGCAAACGCATGAACGTCCGGACAAATTGTTGTTTTCATTTCATGGAACGCCGTTGCGAATGTTGACGGACGGCGACCCTTATCATTGTTTGTGTCATAAAACGGCGCGATTGACGGCACAAAAACTCGGTTTGAAGGAAGGCGAATGGATGGTGACTTTTCAATCTCGTTTTGGTCGCGACCGATGGCTGAGTCCGCCGACAGATGAAACACTGCAAACGCTCGCCGGCGACGGGATTCGCAGCGTACAGGTGGTGTGTCCGGGATTTTCCGCCGATTGTTTGGAGACATTGGAAGAGATCGCCGGTGAAAACCGTGAATATTTTTTAGAGGCGGGCGGTGAAAGTTTTGGTTATATTCCGGCGCTTAACGCGTCATCATCGCATATTGATTTTTTGGCGGCGTTGATTCGCGACAACATTGGCGACTGGCTGCAGCACATAGGCGAGCAAAATATCGGACGGGAGGAACAAAAACGTGCGGCGGACGATATGGCGCAAAAAATGAATATTGACGCGGATTAGCGCGGCGTCAGCGACACTTCGGCGCCGGCTTCTTCCAGTTGTGAGAACGGGCGGGGTTTGCGGCATGTGACTCGGACATGGGCGACATCAAACTCTGCGGCGATAATTTCCGCGGCTTCGCGGGCGAATGTTTCGAGCAAAGCGTGTTGTTTTTCGGCGGCAAATTGTTCCATTCGCCGCATGACTGTTGCATAATCAACGACAGGCGTATCGGGATTGCCGTCATTGGCGGGGGTGATTTCCACGTCCAGCAGGAGATGCTGGGCGGTTTCGCATTCAGCGGGGTCAATGCCAATTTTGCAAAACAGGCGCAAACGGCGTAAAAAAATGCGACAATTGGGGGTGGCGGTGGTTTGAGACATTATTAAGAAAGGTTGAAAATGAATTTTACCGATTTTGCGGTGATTATCGGCGCATATTTTTTGGGGGCGTTGCCATTTTCGGTGTGGTTTTCGCGCGCTTTCGGGTTGCCGGACCCTCGTGCGACGGGTTCCGGCAACCCGGGGGCGACCAATGTGGCGCGCAGTAATAAAATCGCGGCGTTTCTGACTTTGTTGGCGGATGCCGGAAAAGGGTTCTTACCGATATGGTTTTTAGAGGGCGAGACGGCGGCGGCGGCGGGTGTTGCGGCGGTGTTGGGACATGTATTTTCGGTGTTTTTGCGTTTTCGCGGCGGCAAAGGGGTGGCGACGGCGCTGGGTGTTTTTGCCGCGTGGAGTGGCGGTGCCGGAATTGCGGCGGTGGCGGTGTGGGGGCTTGTATTTGTGACTTGTCGTATTTCATCAGTGTCATCGGTTGCCGCGATTGTGGCGGCGACCATTGCCATGGGCGCGTTTGAATCACCTTTTCCATTGGCGGCGGCGGCGATTGGCATATTGGTGGTGGCGCGTCATCGTCGCAATATTGTTGATGTATGGCGCGGACATGAAAAAGGATTTAATTCCACCGTCCGTTATTCATCATCTTCACCGTTGCGCATGATTTTGGCGTCGATGATATTGTCGGGCGTTGTTTTTTCGCTGGCGTCAGTTCATGATTATCGGATAACGCGCAATCAAATCTCCAAAATTCGCGCGGGTGATGAAATCGCGGTTCAACGTCCGTGGATTGCGGTGTTTTTCTTTTTTAACGAAGCGGGCAGCGGGATGAAATATTGGCTGACGGGCAATAGGAAGCACATGCGTCATTATCCCCACGCTGAATATTTGCGCACGCTTTCGGAGGAGCAGGAAAAGGAGGAGCGGGAAAAAGGCGACGCTTAGTCGCGCCGGGGTTACAAATCCAGCAAAAATTTCCGTTCCCATGCGGTGACGACATGGCGATAGTTTTCCAGCTCGGTGCGTTTGGAGCCGACATAGAGATTAACAAAACGGTTGCCCAGTCGTTCACGCAGCATTTTGGATTTATGCATGGCGGACAGTGCCTCTTCAAGCGTGAGTGGAATACCGCGCGAGATGTCCCATGCCGCGGTGGTGGTTTGCGGCGATGCCGGTATTTTATTTTGCATTCCCATAAATCCCGCCAACAAAGACGCGGCGATGGCGAGATACGGATTGGCGTCGGAGCCGGGAATGCGGTTTTCAACGCGCATGGCTTCCGGCGCTCCGATTTCGGGCACACGCAAGCCGACGGTGCGGTTGTTGACGCCCCAGTGTTTGTTGATGGTCGGCCACGGCACATTAATACGGCGGAATGAATTGATGTTTGGAGCGAGCATTGCCATCATTTCGGGCAGGTAATATTGCATGCCGCCGACATAGTTTTTGAAAAGGGGGGTCATGTCGCCGTTTTTAGTGGCGAATAAATTTTTCCCGTCGGCGCGAGACACGAGGCTTTGATGAATGTGCAATGAACTGCCGGGTTGTCCTTCGACCGGTTTTGCCATAAAAGTGGCGGCCATATTATGGCAGATGGCGGCTTCACGGACGCATCGTTTAAACACCATCATTTGGTCGGCCATGGTTAGTGCGTCGGCGTGTCGAAAGTTGATTTCAAATTGTGCGACGCCTTCTTCGTGAGTCAGCGTATCGACAGCGAGGTCTTGAGCTTCGGCGAATTTATAAATGTTGTTGATGACGGGGTCAAATTCATTCAGCGCATTGATGTTAAAAGGCTGGCTGGAGAATTCGGGTCGTCCTGTGCGTCCGGTGGGGGGTGACAGGGGGTTGTCGGGGTTGTTGTCCCGGCTGGCGAGATAGAACTCCAATTCCGGGGCGACAATTGGCTGCCAACCTTTGTTATGAAACAGGTGTATGACTTTTTTGAGAATGCTGCGGGGGGCGTATCGGATGAGTCCGCCTTTTTGGCTGAGGCAGTCACAGATAATTTGACCGGTGGGTTCTTCGACCCATGGCGCGACAAAGCAGCCGTCGAGTCCCGGACGCAGTTCCATGTCGCCGTCGGTGTCGTCGACCAGGTCTTCGTGTTCGGTCCAGTCGCCGGTGACGGTTTGTGCGATGGCGGATTCGGGCATACGCACGGATGAGTTGATGAATTTTTCGCAGGGGACGATTTTACCGCGCGGGATGCCCGCGAAATCGGGAATAAATATCTCAACTTCGGAGATGCCGCGTTCCAGCAGCCATTGTTTGACTTTAGTATCGGGTTGCATACCGGATAGTTTGGGATTTTACCAAAAACATGGCATCATGTCCAAAAAAGGAGGGAGAAAAAGTGTCCAATGACAGCGAAACGGCGGTGGACGCCGTAATTTGTGTTAAATATCGGCTGGTGGGCGACGTGCAGAATGTCGGTTTTCGCAACTATTTAGCGGAGGCGGCGAGGCAGTTGTCGGTGTGCGGCTGGGCAAAAAACGAAAGTGACGGCAGTTTGGTGGTATTGTTGTCGGGCGAAGAGTCCGCAATATCGCAGATGTTGCCGCATTTACAACAGGGTCCGGCGGGCGCGCTGGTCGGCAACACCACTGAATTATTGGTGGAAGAGTCCGACAAACCGCCTGATGATTTTCGGGTTTTATAACTCCCGGCGGGTTTTTTGAAAATTACCCGCATTACCGTATGGCAGGCGGACTTACCGCTTTCACATCCGTATTCATTATCGGGCGGGCGGTTGTCGGTATCGTGTTTGGATTCCACTTTTATACGGATTGACACCGATATAGGCGTTTTTGGCTGGGGGGAGGGTTGTCCGTGGGGGAGTAACTATTTACCCGCGCACGGCGGCGGCATTCGTTCAGCGTTGTCGGTAATTGCGCCGTTGTTGATTGGTTGTGACCCGCGCGCGGTTGATGAGATTAATCGCGTGATGGATATTACGCTGCCCGGTCATTTATCGGCAAAATCGCCGTTGGACATGGCGTGTTGGGACATTGCCGCCCGCGCCGCCGGCGTGCCGTTATGGACAATGTTGGGCGGGGAATCGGCGGTGGTGTCGCTCAATTCATCCATTCCCACCGGCGCGCCCGAAGAGATGACGGCGCGAATTGCACAAGCGCGAAAGGCGGGATACAAAGCGCATTCGGCAAAAATCGGCGGTGATGACATTGCTTTGGACATTGCGCGCATTGACGCGATAGAGTCGGCGCGACATGCGGATGAATTGGTTACATTTGACATTAACCGCGCATGGACGCCCGCCGTTGCCGTTCAGGTTCTCAATTCCGTTTCATCCCGCGGCTGGGTGGAACAGCCGTGCGAGACACTTTCGCAGTGTGCGCATGTCGCCGCCCGTGTGTCGCAACCGCTTATGTTGGACGAGTGTATGCATACTTTTAACGACCACTTATGCGCGTGGCGGTGGGGTGCCTGCGAGGGGGTGAAAGTCAAACCGAATCGAGTCGGCGGCATCACTCGCGCGCGGCAAATACGTGATTTTGGAGTTGCCGTCGGTTGGCAAATGCACATAGAAGACACCGGCGGTTCGGTCTTGGCGGACACGGCGACATTACATTTAGCGGCGACTACGCCCGATTCTTGTCGTCTGCCGAGTTGGTTGTCGCACGCGCATTTGACAACGGACATCGCTCCGGGACAAGGCGCGCGAAACACCGGCGGCATTGTTCGTTT
>JAWONR010000184.1:0-7554 GCA_033865115.1 Candidatus Persebacter sydneyensis
GGCGAAGTTTTCCAGCGCGACAATGCCGCTTTTTTCGGCGCGCACGCACCATTCACGCAAATTAACAACCATTTGTTCGGCGGTCAGTGTGCGGTCTTCCCACAACATGGAAAGTTCATGCCGCATTTCTTCAACCTTTTGCATCACGCGGCTGTTTTCTATCATTTCGCGCATGGCGTTTTTGTCCATTTGCGACAAACGACTCTCCATGCCGTGCAGCCAATTGTTAAGCGCCGTCGCCGTGGGCGGCTCGGACGCGCGGACGCGCCATTCCGCCAACTCGCCATGGCATGTCTTTTTCATCACACTGGCAAATCGCGCCGCCACTTCCAACCGATTGGCGATGATGGATTTAAGCGTGTCCAAATCACACGCCGCGCGACTGTCCGCCGACAACAATTTGGGCGCGCGCCGTTTAACCGTCGCCAGTCCCGCCTTCTCCAACAGGCTGATATACAACCAGCCGACGTCAAACTCATACCAGCGGTTGGACAACTTCGCCGATGTCGGAAAAGCATGATGATTGTTGTGCAACTCTTCGCCGCCGATAAAAACGCCCAGCGGCACGATGTTGCGACTTTCATCCTGCGGTTGAAAATTGCGATAACCCCAATAATGCCCGATGCCGTTAATAACACCCGCCGCCCAAAACGGAATCCAAACCATTTGCACGCCCCACATCACCGGCCCGGCGGGAAAACCAAACAGGATGGAATTGACAATCAAAGTCAATATCACGCCGCTTTTGGGAAACCGCGAATAAATGTTGCGCTCCATCCAGTCATCGGGCGTTCCATAACCGTAGCGGGAGATGGTGTCGGCGTTGTTTTTTTCGCGCACATAACACGAAACACCGCCGAACAACACATTCAGAATGCCCTGTATTTGCGGACTGTGCGGGTCGTCTTCGGTCTCGACTTTGGCGTGATGCTTGCGGTGAATCGCCGCCCATTCGCGGGTGACCATGCCGGTCGTCAACCACAGCCAAAAACGAAATATATGCGCCACCACCGGATGCAAAACCAACGCCCGATGCGCCTGACAACGATGCAGATAAATCGTGACCGCCGCAATGGTGAAATGCGTGACGCACAAGGTCACCGCCACCAACGCCCAAATGGAAAGTTCAAAAACGCCGGGAATGAAAATCATAAGCGCCTCCTTTTTATAGAAACTTCAATATGCCGTTCTCATTAAAACGGAACATCGTCCATGTCCGAAAAATTGCCGTCCGCAGGACGGGGCGCGCCGCCCGGAGAGCCTTCGCCGCCCGAACCGCCGCCATCACTGCGACCGCCGATAAAATTAAATCGAAATCCCTTAATATCCGTCGCATAACGGTCGTTGCCGTCCTTGTCCTGATATTTGCGGGTGTGAATGGAACCTTCCACATACAACATTGAGCCCTTGCGGCAATATTCATGAATGACTTCCGCCGGACGTCCAAAAAAACTGATGCGGTGCCACTCGGTGTTTTCCACCTTGTTTCCGTTTTTGTCGGTATACGACTCGTTGGTCGCCAAATTCAAATTCACCAGGGAATTACCCGATGGCAAATTTTTGAGCTCCGGATCCGCCCCCAAACGTCCTACGAGAATTACTTTGTTAACTGTCATCACACCTTTCCTCTGTTGAAAAAAACATCAAACTGCCGACGAATTCATCCGCCGACTACCGACTACGCCACATTATAACAAATCCCGCCAAAATTAATGCCATTAATGCAGAAAACGCACCCACACCGCCAAATATGTCAATTAGCGCGCCGGATGCCGCGCCGCCGCAAAACATGCCCAAAAACTCCATACTCATCACCGTGCCCAGTGCCGCGCCGCGTTTTTCCGGCGGCGCAACACGACTGGTGCGCGCTGGAATCAATGCCTCCAACACTACAAATCCCGCGAAAAAAATTGCCAGTCCCGCTCCCGCCCACCATGCACCGTCTCCGCCCAACACTGCCGCCATACCCGCCGCCAACAATAAAAAAGACACCGCCGCTCCCCCGCCGCGAAAAACCATCGGCACCGCCGCCGCCAATGACAATAAAAATGCCGGCGTATAAATCTTCCAGTGTTCGCCCAGCGGTAAATATTCACGCAACAATTCCGGTGTTTGTAAAAAAAGCGCCGCCAAAGCATAGTGTGAAATAAACGCCGCCGCCGCGCATTCAGCAACTTGTCGATTAACCGCCGGTGCCTGGGTTTTTGCAGACGGCGGCGGCGGCGAAGGCAAACACAACACCGCCGCCGCCGACAACACTCCCAACCAACCCGACAATTCAAAAACCGCCGGCACTCCCCGCGCGCCGGCAAACGGCGGAACCAAAAACAATGACAATGCAAACGCCAATGCAATTCCTGAACCATAAACAAGCATTGCTTTCGCGCGCCGTTGCGGTGCGGTCGTGTCGGCAATCCATGCCGCAACAACCGCCGCCACCGCGCCGCCTCCCTGTAATAACCGTCCGCCCGCTAATTGCCAAGCCGACTCCGCGGCGGCGGCGACAAATCCGCCGGCGGCAAAAACCAACAACATTAATACCAAAACCGGCTTTCGTCCCCATGTATCCGCCAACATGCCGGCGGGGATTTGTAAAAGCGCTTGAGTAATGCCGTAACCGCCAACAACAATTCCCACCACCCACAATGCTTCGCCGCCGGGCAAAGAGGCGGCAAACACCGCCGCCACCGGTAAAGCGGCAAAAACGCCAAACATGCGAAAAAACATCGCCCCCGCCAAAACACCAACGGCGACCAACTCTTTCGGCGATGCGGACGCTCCGTCGGCTAACCGACCATCGGACAAGAGTGTTCGTCCATTAATTGTACAAATCGCTCAAAAACATCCGTCGCGTCATGCGGACCGGGACTGGCTTCGGGATGCCCTTGAAAAGTCAACACCGGCGGCGAGTCGGCGGCAATTCCCTGCAAAGAGCCGTCAAACAACGACACATGAGTCGCGCGCGCGCCGGGCGGCAGAGAGTCCGCATCCACGGCAAATCCGTGATTTTGGCTGGTGATTAAAACCCGTCCGCTGTATTCATCGCGCACCGGATGATTCGCGCCGTGGTGTCCGAATTTCATTTTTAGTGTTTTGGCGCCCATGGCGGCGGCGATAATTTGATGTCCGAGACAAATACCCAACAACGGCGTTTGAGTATCCATCAATTCGCGCGCCAAATCAACGGCGGCAATGCACGGTTGCGGGTCGCCCGGTCCGTTTGTAAATAAAACTCCGTCTGGTTTTTCGTCCCGCACTTGTTTGGCGGTGGAATCGTATGGCAACACCGTCACCCGACAACCGAGCGCCGCAAGATGGCGCAAAATGGCGCTTTTAACGCCGCAATCCAAAACCACCACATGCCGTCCGCCGTCACATTCCGGATAATCATTATCCGGCATACGCCACAATCCTTCGCACCACTGGGGCGGGCGTCCACAACCGGCTTCGCGCGCCAACATCGCGCCCGACAATCCACCCTGCTGTTCAAATTCAACGGCTTGGGCGACCGCGTCTTGTATTGCGGAATTGTTTTTGGCGGGAGAGATACATGCCGCCATCGCGCCGCCTTCTCGAAGTTTGCGGGTGATGGCGCGGGTGTCGACATCGGTGATGGCGGGAATGTCGCGCGCGCGCAAATATTCATCCAGTGATTCGGTCGCCCGCCAATTACCGGGGACGGTGGTAATTTTGCGCGCCACAATCCCGGCGACGGAATGCGGTGATTCATCATCCCGCGGCGTTGCCCCGGTGTTGCCGATGTGCGGATGGGTGAAATTGACGATTTGACGGCGATATGACGGGTCGCTGATGACCTCCTGATAGCCAAACATGGCGGTGTTGAAGACTGCTTCGCCAACGGCGATTCCCGCATACCCCGCGCTAAGACCGGAAAAAACAGTGCCGTCGGCGAAAGCCAAAACAGCGCGCGGAGCATCGTGATTCATATCCCAATTCGCTATTATACCGGGTTTTATAGGCGGAAACGGACAATATTGCGATAAAAAAATTTGTTTTTTTGCGTCAAAGTGTTATAATTCGGGGTAAGGGCTTTTTGCCCACGTGTATATTTTTTAGAGGAGTAGAACCCATGATGTATTCTTCCATTCCCGTATCCGCCGCTTCGGCGACTGAAACCAACCGTGTTTTGCGAAACGCCTATCTGTTGCTCGGCATCACCATGTTGCCGACCATCGCCGGCGCGTTTGTGGGCGCGAAATATCCAATCATGCAGTCACTCGGCTGGTTGTCGTTTGTCGTCTTTTTGGGGGCGATGGTCGGCTTGCAGGCGGTGATAATTCGCAACCGCAATAAGGTCTCCGGCATCGGCTGGCTGCTGGTCTTTACTTTTGTCATGGGTTATTTTATCGGTCCCATGATAGGTTATGCGATCGGCAATTATGACAATGGGACGGAAATCCTCGCCACCGCCATCGGCGGGACGGCGGCGATTTTCTTTGTTTTGGCGGGCTACGCCTCAACAACCCGTCGCAATCTCTCCAGCCCGTCACTGGGCAAAATGCTCACCATCGGCATGATGATGATGTTCGTCATCGGGATTCTAAACGCGATGTTTTTTGAAATGCCGGCGGTCATGTTGGCGGTGTCTTCGCTGTTCGCCGTCATTGCGGCGGGTTTTATTTTGTTCACCATCAATCGAGTCGTGCGCGGCGGCGAAACCAACTACATCATGGTCACCATGACTTTGTACATCATGCTGTTGAATATTTTTCAATGGCTGATGCACATGCTGATGGCGTTCGGCGGCAGCAACGAATAAGCCGCTTGTTTTCACGAAAAGTTTGTTTTTAAACTAAAAAAGCCGGGCATTTTTTGCCCGGCTTTTTTGTTTAATGAGTTTAACGGCTTCGCCCGATTACTCGCCCGGTTCTTCGGACTGCATGGCAAAAGCCAGAGACGACTGCATTTTTTCGCCGATGGTGCTTTCGGACTTACACAGGGCGTCAGTGATGGCGGCGGCGACCAGGTCTTGCAACATTTCGCGGTCTTCCAGCAAAGACGGGGCGACATGCACTTGTCGCGCGCGCCGTCCGCCGACCAGCACGATGCGCACCATGCCGCCGCCGGCTTCGCCGCTGATTTCCAGCGCGCTCAATTCCTTTTGCGCCTTTTCCATCTGCTCCTGCATGCGGCGCGCGTTTTTAAGCAAATCGCCGAATTTGTTCATGTTCATAATATTGTCGCTGTTATCGCTCATGATGGTTTCTCCCTTGAAATTTCTATATCGGAAATCCGCGCGGTGGGCATGGCGGACATGACATCGCGCACAAACGGACGTGACATCGCCGCCGCCGTCAATTCTCGCGTGTGTGCATCGGCGGCGGCGTCATCGCCGCCCTCTTGCAGCTCCACGCGAAAATTGCCGTGAAAAATCTTCCGCAACTGTGATTCCAGCGCGGGCAACATTTTGGGAATATTGTCTTTTTCGGACTTGTCGGCGCGCAAAATCACACCGTTTTCATCAATCTCACGAACCGTACACCGCTCGGCAAGCGCCAACGCCGACCCGCTCAAACGCGACATCGCGCGCCGCCAAGGGTCGGTTTCATGAACCACGGGGGCGGATTTGGCAACGGGCGGTGAATCAGTGTTTGCCGGCGCGGACTTTGGAGTTGATTCCTCCGCCGGCGATGAAACGGCATCGGCGCGGCGCGGCACAAATAATGTCATGCGCAACAGTGTCATTTCAAATCCGGTTTGTTCATCGGGCGCCCACGGCAATTGTCGGCGACCGCGCACTGCAATTTCGTACAATGTTTGCAGCTCTTCTTCGGAAAAAAGCGGCGTAAGCGCACCGACCAACGCGGCTTCTTCTTCATCTTCGGCGCTGTCGGGCGCGACTTTGGCAAGCGCGGTTTTATACAATAACGCCGCCATGCGTGACAACGCCGAATCAAATCCCGCGCCGTCCGCATGCAGACGATGGGCGAAACCGGCAATAGCGGCGGCATCCGAGGAGGAGACGGCGCGCAACATGTCGGCGACAAGCCCGGAATCAGTTTCACCGACAATTCGGCGCGCCTCCGCGGCTTCCAACTTTTCGCCTCCCGCCGCCAATGCCTGTTCCAAAATACTTAAAGCATCACGCATACTCCCGCGAGCCAAACGAGCGATGGTTTGCACCGCCGCTTCGTCAAAAGTCCTTTCTTCGGCCTGTAAAACTTCCCGCAAGCGGTCGGCAATTTGCCGCCGCTCCAGCGGGCGCAATGCAAAACACAAACAGCGCGACATAATTGTCGCCGGCAACTTTTGCGGGTCGGTTGTCGCCAAAACAAACTTCACATAATCGGGCGGCTCTTCCAAAGTTTTGAGCATGGCGGCGAACGCCGATTTGCTGAGCATGTGCGCTTCGTCAATAATAAACACTTTACACCGCCCTTGAGACGGCATATATTTCGCGCCTTCCAGCAATTCACGCATTTTGTCCACTTGTGTATGCGAAGCGGCATCCAACTCCACCACATCCAACATGCGCCCGGCGGCGATTTGTGTGCACATTTCGCACTGCAAACACGGCGCGCCGTCCTTGGAATCTCGACAATTCGCCGTTTTGGCGACAATGCGCGCCAATGTCGTCTTACCAACGCCGCGAGTGCCGGTAAACAGAAAAGCATGATGTAAACGGTTTTGACGCGCCGCATTTTGTAAAACGCGGGCGGCGTATTCATGTCCCGCCAACTCGGTAAAAGTTTGCGGGCGCCACTTTCGGGCGAGCGACAAAGAAGTGGCGGTTGTAGAAGTCATAATATAAAAGTGGGTTGCCGTATCGGCGCCGGCAGGGGGCAATTAGGGATGCTTCCTTCCGAATCTGACCCGGTTCTCGCCATACCGCGCCGGACAACCCGCAACTATTATAACCCGATTAGAGCGCCCGCGCGCCTATCATCTTGGATCAGTGCGGGTGAAACACTCCCGCTCGCCCATTTTTGCAAACCACGCCGCCAGTTGTGGGCGAGAATCACGCCAATCCGCCCATTTTGTCTGCGGCATGCGAAACAACCAAAAATCCAAAAAACAATAACATGCCACATCACTCATATCCGGCGCCGCCGCGGCGCGTCCGCTTATGTCCTTTTCCAACAAATCCAAAGCGCGTTCCGCCTTGCCCATAAGCCACTGCCGCCAAGAATCCGTAGGTGTCATGTCAGAAGCGGCGCGCCCGGTCATCACCAGCATCAATGCCGCATCCATCGCCCCTTCCACCAACGCCTCGCGAGTTTTTACCGCCTGCCGCGCCGCCATGTCCGCGGGCAACAATCGTGATTTTTCCGACTGTGCGTCCAAATATTCACAAATCACCCGTGAATCAAAAATCGCCGCGCCGTCATCGGTCAGCAACACCGGCACCTTGCGCAGTGGATTCGCCGCCAGCACTTCGGGGGAATCATCCCACGGCGACACTTCCGCCATCGCACAATCCAGCCCTTTTTCAATAATGACCGCCCGCGCCTTGCGCGCATATGGACTAGTCGGTGTTATTAACATTTTCATAAAATTAATTCTCCTTTTGTACGGGGATTATATCCCGTCCGC